>JALOTM010000130.1 GCA_025457905.1 Methanomassiliicoccales archaeon | reverse complement strand
GTGGACGATGTGATGTCCACCGGGGCCACTGCCCAGGAGGCGATTAAGGACGTCAGGGCGGCAGGAGGCACACCCGTCCTCATGGTGGTCATAGTCAACAAGAGCAGCCAGAACGAGATCGACGGCGTTCCGCTGAGGGGGATCATAAGGGCCAGGTCCATGGGCGGGACCATCTTGGGGCACGGCCCGCTTCGCTCCTTCCCCTACAAATGAGCCAGAAGGAGCACGACAAATGGGACTACGACCGTAGTCCCCTCGGTGAGGATGACCGGAACAGGATCCTTTCCAGGATCCATTCCGCCCTCTACTGGGTAGGGAAGTTCGTGCCCGAGGAGGAGATCTTCGAGGGCAGGACGGTACCCCTGCGGGACGTGGTCTTCCACTTCGTGAGCAATCCCTCTCCCACCGATTCAGAGGTGCAGGAGGCCCTGCTACTCGCGGACCGCATGGAGAAGAAGGCGCGCAGCCTCGAGGAGGAGCTCAAGACCGAGGAGAGGCTCACCAAGGGTGGCGCCCATATCCTCCTGGACGAGATCTGCGGCCTGCTCCGTGGCGTGGACGAGGTCCGTACCGCCACTGGTCCCGATGCTTCTCTCAAGGCCAAGGCCCTGATGAGCAAGGTCAACGATGAGCGGCGCTGGCAGGAGTTCCTCAAGTCGGTCTCGTGGATCAACTCTGTGGAACATTAGGGCAAACGCTTTGATTCGTTGCTGTTTCTCGGAAGTATTAAGTAAGGTTCCTCCGTTATCGTAAAAAACCATACGAAAAAGTGTAGAAGTGTTATGAGGAGGGTTCACCATGATCGATCACCTAGATGAGCGCATCATCGAGATACTAAAGAAGGACTCCAGGAAGCCGTTCGTGGAGATCGCCGACGAGCTGAAGGTGTCCGAGGGCACCATCCGCAGCCGTGTCCGTAAGCTGTTCGAGGAGGGTGTCATCCAGAGCTTCACCATCAAGACCAGCAGCAAGAACGTCAAGGCCATAATCGAGGTGAAGATCGACGTCAACGTGAACACTTCGGAGGTCGCGGACCAGATTGCGAAGTTCGACGGCGTCTCCGAGGTGTTCGAGGTCACAGGGGAGGAGGACATCGTGGCCATCATAGATGTGACCTCGTCCCCGCAGCTGAACGACATAATCGAGCGCATAAGGCATTTCGACAACGTGCAATCGACGCGCACGCGTCTGATACTCAAGGAGCATTTCGGGGTGAGCGAATGATCCAAGGAACGGCAACGGCGATCGTGACGCCCTTCAAGCCCAATGGGGAATTGGATGAGCAGGGTCTGAGAGAGCTGGTGAGCTTCCAGGAGAGCAACGGTGTGGACTACATAGTGCCCGTGGGCACCACCGGAGAGTCGGCGACGCTCACGCACGCGGAGCACCTCCAGGTTATCCGCATCGCGATGGACCAGGCGAAGAAGGCCAAGGTCATCGCCGGGGCGGGAAGCAACTCCACCAGCGAGGCCATACACCTATCCAAGGGGGCGAGGGACCTGGGCGTGCATGCCATCCTGTCCATCTCTCCGTACTACAATAAGCCCACCCAGGCCGGGCTGGTGAAGCACTACGAGGCCATCAGCAAGGCCGTGGACGTGCCGATCGTCGTCTACAACGTCCCGGGGCGCACCGGGGGGAACATCAACCCGCCCACCGTCCTCAAGCTGGCGGAGATGCCCAACATCGTTGCCATCAAGGAGGCCAGCGGGAACATGTCCCAGATCATGGCCATCCTGGAGAGGGCGCCCAAGGGCTTCTCCGTGATCTCCGGGGACGACGCGCTGACGTTCCCCATCATGGCCCTGGGGGGCAAGGGGGTCATCTCTGTGGCCTCCAATGTGGCCCCGGGCCATGTGAGCTCGATGGTTCGCCATGCCCTGGAGGGCCGATGGGAGGAGGCCAGGAAGGAGCACTTCAAGCTGCTGCCCCTTTTCAACCACCTGTTCCTGGAGACCAATCCCATCCCTGTGAAGACCGGGCTGCGGATGATGGGGAAGCCATCCGGTGCCTTCAGGCTCCCCCTGTGCGACATGGACCCGAACAACCAGGAGACCCTGAGGAAGACCATGGCGGCCCTCGGCCTGGTCAAATGACCTGGGGCCGAGCCGACTCATAGCCAAGGAGGTTTAGGTCATGATCAAGGTGGTGGTCGGAGGGGCCTCAGGACGCCTGGGCTCCATGATCTGCGGGCTCATCCAGCAGCAGGGCGACATGCAGCTGGTGGGAGGAGTGGTATCGGACAGCGGCGGCCATGCGGGGAGGGAGATAGCGCCGGGCATTATGGCGCATCCATCCTCCAGCATGGAGAAGGCGGTCGAGCGTGCGGACGTTTACGTGGACGTGACATCGGTGGCTGCTGCCGCCAAGAACCTGGCCAAGGTTCCGCCCATGGGCGTCAACTGCGTCGTTGGCACCACTGGGCTGGCCGATGACGTGCTCAAGGCCTTCGAGTCCTTGGTGCAGGATAACAACGTGTCCGCCGTGGTCACGCCCAACTTCTCCGTCGGCGTCAACGTCTTCTGGAAGATGTGCGGCGTGCTGGCCGCGGTGCTGGAGAACTACGATATCGAGATCATAGAGACTCATCACGATAAGAAGAAGGACGCCCCCTCGGGGACGGCCATGCGCGCGGCGCAGATAGCCTCGGAGGTCACCGGCATCGAGAACATCGTCCATGGCCGCCAGGGGATCGTTGGAGCGCGCGGCCGGGAGATCGGGGTGCATGCCGTCCGCGCCGGAGATGTGGTGGGGGAGCACACCATCCTGTTCGCCGGGAACAAGGAGAGGATCGAGCTGACGCATCGTGCCCACTCGCGGGAGGCCTTTGCAGAGGGCTGCATCACCGCCATCCGCTGGGTCTCGGCCCGGCGCGACGGCAAGGTGCACAGCATGGCCGAGGTGCTGGGGCTTTGATCAAGGCCATGAAGTTCGGGGGCACCAGCGTGGGCTCCGAGCGGGCGCTGCGCAGCCTGGTGTCCGTCGTCAGGCAGGACCAGGCAGGCAAGGTCCTGGTGGTCTCGGCCATGTCCGGGGTGACCAATCATCTCCTCGCCCTGATGAGGGAGGAGCGGCCGCCCAGCGACGCGGTCTTCGACGAGCTGCTGTGGAAGCACACCTCCGCGGTCCAGCCCATGATGCCCGAGGAGGCGCTGGGGGACCTGGAGACCAAGCTCAGGGTGCGCATCGGCGGCCTTAGGCAGGCCCTGGAGCGATACCAGGAGCCTTCCTCCCGGACCAACCTGCAGGACACCGTCTCCTCCTGGGGGGAGAGGCTGTCCTCGCTCATGGTGGCCTCGGTCCTTAGGTCCAACGGCGTGGACGCCATCGCCATGACCTCGGAGGAGGCCGGGATCGTGGCCTTGGGGACGCCGGGGAACGGCACAGCCGACCTGGAGGCCACGTCTCGCAACTTCCGGCGCACCGTCCTCCCGCTGGTCAAGGCGGGCAAGGTACCGGTCATCACCGGCTACTACGGCTGCGACGCCGATGGCCGCCCCATCACCTTCGGGAGGGGTGGCTCCGACTACTCCGGCTCGGTGGTCGGTTACGCCCTGGACGCTGACGCTATAGAGATCTGGACGGACGTGGACGGCTTCATGAGCGCCGACCCCAGGGTGGTACCGGGCGCCCGCAACCTAAGGGAGATGGACTACGGGGAGGCGGCGGAGCTGGCCTACTTCGGGGCGAAGGTTTTGCATCCCCGCACAATCGAGCCAGCGCGCAAGAAGCGCATCCTGGTCAGGGTCAAGAACACCTTCGACCCCCAGTCCCCCGGGACGTGCATAAGGGAGAACAAGGGTGCGGGGGGGAAGCTGCTCAAGAGCGTGGCCGCCAAGGGGGACCTGGCCGTGGTCAAGGTCTACTCCTCGGAGATAGTCTACAACCCAAGCCTGGTCATGCACCTGCTTGCCACGGTCTCGGAGAACGGCTCCACGGCCTATGCCATATCCACATCGCTGTCCACATTGGCCTTCGCGGTGCCCTCCTCCGCGGCGCGCAACGTCTGCGAGAGGCTCCGCCGCTACGGGGACGGGGAGGTGGAGTTCGTTGTGCCCAGCGAGAAGGCCAACGAGGTGGTCAGGAAGCTGCACGACAAGTTCATAGGTGTTTGACATGCGCAATTTCCGCAACGAGGAAGGGAACATGGTCATCGGCGGCCTGAGGGCCGCGGACATAGCTGCGAGGTTCGGAACGCCCGTGTACGTCACGGATGAGAGCGCTGTAAGGGAGAACTATCGGAGGATCAGGGACGCCTTCAAGCCGCACATGCCGGTGCGTGTGCACTTCGCCTGCAAGGCCAACACCGCGCTGGCCATCCTGCGCATCCTTGAGCAGGAGGGCAGCCATATAGATGCTGTGAGCATCGGCGAGGTGGACGCCTGCCTGAGGGCCGGCTTCCCGCCGCACAGGATCCTGTACACCGGGGTGAACGTCAGCGACCGGGAGCTCAAGCAAATCGTGGCCAGGGGAGTGAACGTGAACGTGGACTCGCTCTCCGAGCTGGAGCGCCTGGCCCGTATCTCCACCGAGGTGAACATCTCGTTCCGAGTGAACCCGCAGGTGGGCGCCGGCCACCACTCGCACGTCGTCACTGGGGCCAAGAGCACCAAGTTCGGCGTCCCGAAGGACCTCATCATCCGGGCCTACGACAGGGCCCTGGAGCTCGGCTTCATGCCCTTCGGGTTGCACGCCCACATCGGCGCCGGGGTGCAGGACGTGGCCCCCTTCGTGGAGGTCACCGAGGTGCTGGTGGGCATCATGAACGAGGTGGAGTCCAGGCTGGGCCTGAAGCTGGAGGTGCTGGACATCGGGGGCGGTGTGGGCATACCCTACCGTCCGGAGGACAAGGCCATGGACGTGGAGGCCTACGCTCGTGAGGTCACCTCTCGCATCAAGGGCCGCTGCTCCGCCAAGACCGTGGCCATCGAGCCAGGCCGCTACATCATCGCCGATACCACCGTGCTCCTGACGACGGTCGTGGACGTCAAGGAGACCGGGGACAAGCGTTTCTGCGGCGTGGACGCCGGTTTCAACACGCTGGTGCGGCCCGCCTTCTATGGTTCCTACCACCATGTGGCGGTGGCCAACAAGTTCGGCCGCCCGGGGGAGTTCACCTACGACGTGGTCGGGCCGATATGCGAGAGCGGGGACTTCATCGCCAAGGACCGCCTGCTCCCCAGGGTGGAGGAGGGAGATGTCATCGCCGTGTACGACGCTGGCGCCTACGGCTTCACCATGTCCTCGTCCTACAACATGCGAGGCCGGCCCCGCGAGGTACTGGTCAAGGACGGCCTGGCCTCAGTGATAAGGGAGGAGGAGAGCCTGGACGACCTCCTGCGGTTGGAGCGAATACCCACGAGGCTGATGATTTGAGGTTCTTCAAGTACGAGGGGCTGGGCAACGATTTCGTGCTGATCGAGGATCTGGACGGCAAGGCGCCCAAGGACCCCGCCTTCGCGGTGCGCTGGTGCGACCGCCGCTTCGGCATCGGGGCCGACGGCATCCTCTACATCATGTCAAGCACCCGAGCGGACGCCTTCATGAAGATCCTGAACTCGGACGGCAGCGAGGCGGAGATGTGCGGCAATGGCATCCGCTGTATGGCCAAGCACCTGTACGACCAGGGCCTGGTATGGAAGGACCGGATGACCATCGACACCTTGGCCGGGCTCCGGACCATCGACTGCACCGTCGATGACGGCGAGGTCTCCGAGGTAACCGTGGGCATGGGCGCCCCGGAGCTGGACTGCTCCAAGATCCCGATGAAATGCGAGGGGCGCTTCGTGGACCGCGAGCTGCAGGTGGACGGCCTGGCCCTGAAGGGCACGGCGGTGAGCATGGGCAACCCCCACTTCGTCACCTTCCAGGCGCTCGGCGACGAGCAGATCGAGACCCTGGGGCCGAAGATCGAGCGCCATCCCCTCTTCCCCAAGAAGACCAACGTGGAGTTCGCCAGGCTGCATGGCAGGCGGATCGATGTGCGCGTGTACGAGCGCGGGGCGGCCTGGACCCTGGCGTGCGGGACGGGAGCGTGCGCCACGGCCGTGGCGGCGGCATTGAACGGGGACGCACCCTATGGCGAGGACATCGAGGTCCGGCTACCTGGCGGGAGCCTGTGGATTAAAGTAGAGGAAGGGTTATCCTCGGTCGCCATGCGAGGCCCGGCCAAGCTGGTGTACACCGGGGAGTTACAGGAGTGAGAGCATGTCGTTCCAGTTCGCCAACCGAGTCAACAAGATACCGCCCTACCTGTTCGCCGAGATAGAGGAGAAGGTGAGGGTCAAGAAGGCCCAGGGCGTGGACATCATCGACTTCGGTATAGGTGACCCCGACCTGCCCACCCCCGCGCCCATCGTCGAGGAGCTGCGCAAGCACGTCCTTGACCCTGAGAACCATAACTATCCTTCGTCCGCGGGCGAGCCGGAGACCAGGCAGGCCGTGGCGGACTTCTACAAGAAGCGCTTCGACGTGGACATCGACCCGCGAGGACAGGTCTGCATACTGCTGGGCAGCAAGGAAGGCCTGGCCAACATCGCCCGCGCGTTCGTGAACCCCGGCGAGAAGGTGCTGTGCCCCGACCCCGCCTACCCGGTTTACGCCCAGGGGGCCACCACGCTCTGCGACGCCGTGCCCGTGAGGGTGCCGTTGTCCCCCGAGCACAACTTCCAGATCGAGGACTCACCAGGCATCCTGGACCGCACCGCCAAGATGCTGTACCTCAACTACCCCAACAACCCCACCGGGGCCTGCGTGAGCAAGGAGTACCTGATCGGGCTGTACCAGTGGTGCGTGCAGACGCAGACCGTCATGGTCTATGACAACGCCTACTCTGAGCTGACCTTCGGCGACTACTCCGCGCCCAGCATATTGGAGGTGGGGGACGAGGGGGTCATCGAGTTCGGCTCGCTGTCCAAGACGTTCAACATGACCGGCTACCGCCTGGGCTACGCCGTAGGCGACGCCAACCTCATCACCGGCCTGAAGAAGGTGAAGTCCCAGATAGACTCCGGCGCCCCGAAGTTCGTGCAGAAGGCGGCGGCCTTCGCCCTGGAGCAGTACAAGGGCCGGGAGCAGCCCAAGATGGTGCGCGACAACATGAGGATCTTCGAGGAGAGGCGCGACATCATGGTCAGGGGGCTGCGCTCGATGGGCTTCAAGGTGGACCTGCCCAAGGGGACGTTCTACCTCTGGTTCCGCGTGGACGGCAGCAGCATGAGGTTCGCGGACCGCATGCTCAACGAGGCGGGCGTGGTCGTGACCCCCGGCGTGGGGTTCGGCCAGGGGGGCGAGGGATTCATCCGCATGGCCCTCACCCAGAGCTCCGCGCGCATCGAGGAGGCCCTGGGGAGGATGGAGAAGGTACTTCGGAAGTGACGGCTACCAGCCTACTTCGGCGGGCATTTGCGGCCCTTGGCGGCCTTCAGCGCCTCCACCACCGGCAGCGGCTTGCCCAGGAGGAACGTCTCCAGCGCCCCTCCTCCCGTGCTCACGTATGAGAACTTGTGGAAGAGGCCGAACTTCTCCGCTGCGGATGCGGTATGGCCGCCCCCGATCACGGTGTAGGCCTTGGAGTGGGTGGCGGCGAGCATCAGGTCCTTCGTGCCCAGCGCGAAAGGCTCCTTCTCGATCATCCCGGCCGGCCCGCTCATGAACACCGTCCCGGCGCTGGCGATGACGCGGGAGAACTTCTCGATGCTCGCCCTCCCGATGTCAAGCACAGGATGTTCCTGGGGCAGATCGCCCACCAGGATGTCGCGCCTCCGGCAATCGACCTCGATCGCAACATCGTAGGGCAGTATGATCTTCGCCCCCTTCTCCTGCAGCAGCTTCTTGGCCGACTCCAGGTCCTCAGGGGTCATCTCCTTGGTCAGGGGCGTTTCCGGTCACTCCGACGAGAATGACCCAGTCAGCGATCTTCTTGCCGATAAGCCGGTCCACCACCTTGACCGACTCTCCGAACTTGGCCCCTCCCAGGATGAAGACGCTTGGCCTTGCAGGATTGCTGAATACTTGGCTTAGGGCCTTCAACTCCTTTTCCATCAGGCGGCCGGCGGCCGAGGGCAGAACGGCCTGGAAGCCGACCAACGAGCATTGAGAGCGGTGCGAGGCGCCGAAGGCGTCGTTGACATAGACATCGAACAGGGGGGCCAGGGTCGTGACCAGCTCCATCTTGGCATGCTCCTCCATGGTCTTCTTGTCCTGCTCGTAGGCCAGCTCGCGCACGTTCTTCAGGACGATCGCTTCTCCAGGGGAGATGGAACGGATGGCATCCAATGCCACCTTCCCAACCAGGTCGTCGATGTACTTGACCTCCTTCCCTAAGAGCCTGGAGAGCACCTTGGCGTGTCGGTCCAATGGAATGAAGTCCCAGTCTCCTGGGCGACCTTGGTGTGCCAGGATGGCCACCTTCGCCCCTTTGTGCAGCAGCTCCTTCAGAGTCTGCAAGATCTGTTGGATGCGATTGTCGTCCTCGATCTCCAGCGTTTCCTTGCGCAAAGGGCAGTTGATGTCGACTCGTAGAAGAACGCTTCTCCCTCGGAATTCGAAGTCGTCCAGAGTATTGAACTCGAGCATGGGGTTTCCTCCCTCCCTTTCCCTATGTATGTCATTCTCCCTGGTTAATTTAGCTTTTCTTCCATTCGCTGGATGGGTTTCAATGGTGACGGAGAGCGAAGGGATGCTTCACTTGCCGATGCCCATGGCCTTATCGGTCTTGCGGATGGAGCGCATGGGGTCGTTCTCCAATTTCATCATGGA
>JALOTM010000129.1 GCA_025457905.1 Methanomassiliicoccales archaeon | reverse complement strand
CGTCCTCATCATGTTCGTGCTCCTCATGGTCCTGTACCAGGTGGATGTGATCAAGGGCGGAGCGGACGCCAAGGCCCTCATCGCCCTGTCCATGATGTTCCCTGTATATCCCATGATAGGCAGTTTCCCCCTGATCCAGGCCAGCAGCGACCTGTTCGCCCTCATCTTCCCCTTCTCGCTGCTGGTGCTCTTCAACGCGGCCATCCTCTCCCTCGTCGTGCCCTTGGGATTGCTCCTGTATAACCTGGCCAAGCGCGACGTGCAGTTCCCGGCCATGCTGCTGGGATATCGCATAAGCATCCGTGAGGCCAAGAAGAAGTTCGTCTGGCCGATGGAGAGGGTGGAGGAGGGAGAGCTGAAGTTCGTCTACTTCCCCAAGGAGGACGAGGAGAACGAGAAGATACTGGCGGAGCTCTCGGCCTTCGGCGCCAAGAGGATATGGGTGACCCCGAAGATCCCCTTCCTGATATTCATCACCGCGGGGGTGGCCGTATCCGCGATCGTGGGCAACCCCGTGCTGGCGTTCATGGGCTGAGACGGGTCACATCACCATGTTCAGGTCCTCACCGCACGCGGAGCACCTGCCGTCCTTGACCGCCACCTTCTCCACGGCATAGCCATTGCGGCGCACGTTGAGGGCCCGGCAACGGGGGCAGAACGTGTCCTCCTCGTCCGCCCAGACGTTACCGAGGTACACGAAGCTCAATCCCTCCTCCCGGCCCACGCGCGAGGCCATGTGCATGGTGCTCACCGGGGTGGCGGGGAGGTCCATCATCCTGAAGTCTGGATGGAAGCGGCTGAAGTGCACAGGGACCTTGCGGCCCAGTTTGGAAGCCGCCCAACGGCAGAAATCCCTGATCTCGGCCTGGTCATCGTTGCGCGAGGGGATGATCAGGTAGGTCAGCTCCAGGTGAACCCCCAGCTCGTGGGCCAGCTCGCATGCGGCCAATACCGGTGCCAACCTGGCCTTGCACACCTCGCGGTAGAAAGGTTCCCGAAAGCCCTTGACGTCTATGTTCATGGCGCTCAGGAAGGGCGCCAGCTCCCGGAGGGGATCAAGCTCGATGAAGCCGTTGGTGACGTAGATGGTGCGCAGGCCCTTCTCACGGCACAACTGGAAGGTGTCGAAGGCGAACTCGTGCCATATGGTGGGCTCATTGTAGGTGAAGGCCACGCCCCGGGTATGGTTCTCCTTGGCCAGGCGGACCACGTCCTCCGGCCTCAGGTCGTTGAGGTAGACGGAGCCGAACCTGGCCTGGGAGATGGTGTAGTTCTGGCAGTGCGCGCATCCCAGGTTGCATCCGATGCTGCCCAAGGACAGGACGCTCTCCCCTGGCAGGAAATGGAAGAGGGGCTTCTTCTCCATGGGGTCCACGTGCACCGAGGAGGCCTTGCCGTAGATGAGCGAGCATAACCTTCCTCCCCGGTTCTGGCGCACGCCGCAGATGCCTACCTTGCCTTCGGCGATGCGGCAATGATGAGGGCAGAGCTGGCACTCCAACCTGTCGCCGTGCTGCTTCCAGAACCTCGCCTCGTGCGCGCGCTCACCGGAAATGCTCATATCCGCGGTTCTCGAGTCTGATTATGTCGCGGCCCCGGACTATAACGTTATCGGCGCCCCTCGGCCCCGCCTTGCCTATCACGGTAAAGCCGTCCCCCAAAAGAGAGCGCAGCCTCTCAAGCCCTTGGGGTCTGAGGGTGAAGAGGAGCTGGTAGTCGCCGCCGAAATAGAGGGCCAGCTCGTTGGCGTCCACGCCTGAGGCCCCCGCCACCTCCAGTACCTCGTCGTCCACGGGTATCTCGTCATAGTCGAGGGTGAAGGACACCCCGCTCATCCCCCCGAGCGTGTGCACCGAGGAGGCCAGGCCATCGGAGACGTCCATGCAGGAGGTGACCACATGGGAGGAGGACAGCGCCATGCCCTCCTGCACGTGCGGCTGGGGCTCCAGTATGGCCTTCTCCACCGCTTTGACCCCCAGGCCCTTGCGCAAGGAATGGTATCCGGCCGCGGCCATGCCGACGCTTCCTGTGACGGCCAGCAGGTCCCCGACCGAGGCCCCGCGGCGGAGGAGGATCTCCTTCTTTCCCACCGTTCCCAGGGCGGTCCCTGCGAGCGTCACCTCCTTGGTCTCCTTGGTGTCCCCTCCGAGGAGCTCGGCTTTCACATGGTCGCAGCAGTCGAGGATCCCGTCCAGCATCTCGTCGAGGCTCTCCGAGGCGAAGTCCCGGGGCAGGCCCATGGACACCAGCAGCCCGATGGGCTTGGCCCCCATGGCGGCCACATCGCTGAAGTTCACCGCGGCCAGGGTCCAGCCCACCTGCCAGTAGGTCATGCCAGGGAGGATGTGCGTCGCCTGGCCCAGTATGTCCGTGGTGGCCACCAGGTACATGACCCCCAGGTCCACCGCGGCCGCGTCGTCCCCCGGGCCGATGTTGCTGGTGGCCCCCCGCGATGCCACCAGCTCCTGGATCCTGCGCACCGCCTCCTTCTCGCCGATCTCGCTCAGCCGGCTCATCGAGGAGTAATGGAATCGCGTATTATTCTAGTTGGTCGGTCGCGGTTGGCCTCGGTCGCGCGCTGGGAAAGATTCAATAGCGGAGGCCACCTTCTTCGGGAATCGTCGCATGTTGCTCGATATACCTTACGGAAAGGACGAGGTCCAGAGGCTGGACGTGCCGGACAGGAACCTAATCCAGGTCCTCCGGCCCAATGATGTCATGCAAGGGGGAGGGCGACAGGCCATAGGCCAGGCCCTGGACCATCCGATCGGAGGGGTTCCCGTGGAGGAGCTCTTCCGCCGCGGGGACGTACTGGTCATTGTCAATGATGGCACCCGTCCCACGCCTACCGCCCAGGTCCTCGAGGCCCTGCGAGAGCGGGTGCCCCTCTCGGAAGCCCATTTCCTGGTCGCCACGGGAGCGCACCGCGCCCCTACGGAGGACGAGATGGAGCTGATCTTCGGGGGCCTTCTCCCCTCGCTGCGCCGATCCATACACGTCCATGACTGCCGCCGCTCCCGCATGGCCTACGTGGCCACCTCCAAGAACGGCACGGACATCTGGGTGAACGAGCTGGTCCAGAGGCACGAGCGAATCCTCATCATCACCAGCGTCGAGCCCCATTACTTCGCCGGGTACACCGGCGGGCGCAAGTCCATATTGCCCGGCGTCTGCGCCTATTCCACCATCGAACAGAACCACCGTTTGGCCATGAGGCCGGAGGCCAGGTCCCTGGCCCTCGAGGGGAACCCCGTCCATGGGGACATGATGGATTGCGCCTCGGCGATGCGGGGCAAGACCATCATGGCCGTCCAGGTGGTTCTGGACAAGCACCAGGGCATCTACAAGGTGGCGGCAGGGGACGTGCACGCCTCCTTCAACGAGGCCGTGCGTTGGGCGGACGAGGTATTCGTAGTGGAGGCCAAGGCCCGCGCGGACATCGTGGTCTCCATCGCCACCTACCCCATGGACGTGGACCTCTACCAGTCGCAGAAGGCCATGGAGAACGCCCGACCGGTCCTCAAGGAGGGAGGCACCCTTATCCTGGTCTCCAAATGCCGCCAGGGAATCGGCGAGGAGCGCTTCTACAGGCTGCTCTCCGGCTCCCCCGACCCCGACCAGGTGCTCAAGGCCGTGGAGGTCGAGTACCATCTGGGCGATCACAAGGCGGCCAAGATGGCGGAGATGGGCAGGCGGGCGCGCATCTGCGGCGTCACCTCGCTGGACGATGGGACGCTGCAGGGCATCAACATCGTGCCCTTCCGCAGCGCTCAGGCCGCCCTTGACGAAGCTTTGGCCCGCCGCCCCGGCGCCAGCGTCATGGTCATATACGAGGGAAGCGTGGTGGTGCCGAGGGTGGTCTAGACGGCGTCCGAGGGCATAGAGGCCGAGAACCTGAGGAGGGTGCAGAAGGCCATGATGACCTGCACCTATTGCGGCTTCTGCAAGTCCGTCTGCCCCACCTATGAGGGCATCGGCTGGGATACCAGCGTGGCCCGCGGCCGCATCATCCTCTCCTACGGCCTAATGAGGAAGGAGATCCCCGCCGACGATAGCGTGGTCGAGCACCTGTACCAGTGCACGACGTGCAAGGACTGCGAGCGCCGATGCCCGTCCAGCATAGAGGTGGTGGAGATCGTGGAGAGCGCCCGCCGGGACCTGGTCGCCAGCGGTAGGAT
>JALOTM010000128.1 GCA_025457905.1 Methanomassiliicoccales archaeon | reverse complement strand
ATCCATCCTGGTCTTTCCCAGGGCGGGAGGTGGCTGAACGGGCCCTGGCCCTGCCATCCTCCGCCCCACATCCTGCCTCTTGGCATTTTCTTGTCTCCTGCCCATCCATTCGGGCAATATGTGCATAAGCACAAAATTAAAGGACATTATGGCTAATATGGTAGCCATGCAAGGGATGCGGTGCCGCAGGCGCCATGGCCAGAGAGGGAGGTCCCCCAAGCCCATCCATATCCGATGGACGCCCCGGCCGGAAGTGGATGGCGGCCTGAGCGTAGAGCCCGTGATCGTCGAGCTCGCCGAGGTCGAGGCCCTGAGGCTGGTGGACATGGATGGCCTCTCCCAGGAGGAGGCAGGGGATCTGTTGGGCGTTTCCAGGGGCACGGTGTGGCGGCTTGTGCAGAGCGGAAGGGGGAAGCTGATACAGGCCCTGGTGGAGAATCGGCGGATCCTTCTGGAAGGGTGACGGTCTTGGGAAACTGAGGCCAGGCGGAAAGGCGCCTACCCAAGCTATTTATGAAGTCAAGACCATCCACGGCCAGCCTGGGAATGGCCTCCTACCGGATCGGATGGAAAGGTGGACCTTATGGAGAAGAAATCGCTGCGCCTAGGGGCAATCGAACCGGGGGACCATGCCATCGTCGGAGCCAAGGCCGCCAACCTGTCCTTGCTCGCCGCCCGGGGGTTCCAAGTGCCTGATGGCTTTGTTATCACCACCCTTACCTATGACAAGTTCCTGGAGAAGCTGGGCCTAGAGCCATCGATACGCAGCGCCCTCTCCATGGTAGACTTCGAAGACGAGGCGGACCTGGAGGCGGGCTCGCGCGAGGTCCGCGACCTGATATTGAAGGCGGACGTGGAGCCTTGGGTGCGCAAGGAGTTCGGCGAGGACCTGGCCGCCATGGGCGAGGGGTCCCTGTGGGCGGTGAGGTCCTCGGCCGCGGCCGAGGACCTGGCCGAGGCTTCCTTCGCCGGTCAGCAGGACACCTTCCTCAACGTCAAGGTTGGAGATGTGCCGATGTACGTGAAGCGGTGCTGGGCCTCGTACTTCAACGAGAGGGCCATCGCCTACCGTCACAACGCTGGCCTGGACGTGGCAGGAGGAGGCGTGGCGGTCATCGTGCAGCGCATGGTGGACGCCCGCTCGGCCGGCATCCTGTTCACCCGAGACCCTCTCCAGCCAGAGGGAGGGGATGTAATCATCGAGTCCTCCTGGGGGCTGGGGGAGAGCATAGCCTCCGGGATAGTGGTCCCGGACCGATTCCATTGCGACCGGCGCTCGGGCCGTGTGGTGCGCAAGGAGGTCCCCAGGAAGAGCAAGGCCGTCTACCTTAACGACCAGGGCAAGGGCCCGGTGGAGGTGGAGGAGGAGAAGCAGAGCGAGCCCTCCATCACCGAGGCCGAGGCGAAGGAGCTGGCATTGCTCGGTGCTAAATTGGAGGACCTATTCAAAAGACCTCAGGACGCGGAATGGGCCATCGAGGGTGGAAGGATCTATCTGCTCCAGTCCCGGCCCATCACCACCCTGGGCAAGGAAGGGGACACGCTCTGGACCAGGGCCTACGGGGACGAGTACTGGGCCGATGTCACCTCGCCGCTCTTCTACTCCTGGCTAGGGTACTATCTCACCGAGATCGTCAACCACGAGGGCGCCCGGGTGATGGGGTACTGGGACCTGGCGGAGCTGGACCTCCTGCACCTCCACAAGGGCCACGTCTACTTCAACACGGAGGTGCTGGAGGGCATCTTCTGCTATAACCCCCGATTCTCACGTACCAAGGAGCTGCTGAACTACTTCCCTGAGAAGGACCAGGAGCGCATCGCCACCGCCCGGGCGCGCATGGGGAGGAGGTTGCTGGCCGAGCTTAGGATCGCGGTCATCGACCCTGATGGGATGATGAACCGCACGGACAAGGCCTACCGGAGATGGGCGGAGGGCTTCATGGCCTATTGCCAGAAGTTCGACTCCTACGACCTGCCGCACTACCGGGACGATGCCCTGGAGGAGGTGTTCCGTGAGATGGAGGCCTCCTTCATCAAGCATTACCGCCTCATACGGTACGGAATGGTCACGCACTCCATCGGCACCAACCTGATACTGAAACGATGGCTGCAGGACTGGCTTGACGACAAGAACGGGGAGCTGTACTCCAAGGTCATCTCCGGTCTCCCGGACAACAAGACCATCAAGACCAACATCGCCCTGGCCAAGGTGGCCATGGCCGCCAGGAACGACGCCGTGGTCCGCGCCTACCTCGCCGAGCTGCCCTCGCCGTCCTTCGTGGAAGCCATGGCCGGGGACCCCCGCTTCGCCTCCTTCCGGAAGGAGTTCGACCTCTTCATGGCGTCGTATGGATGCAGGTCCCACACCCGCGAGCTGTACTTCCCCCGCTGGGCGGACGACCCGGCCCTGGTGGTGGACATCGTGAGGTCGCTCTCGCAGGTGGAGGACCTGGACCTGGAGAGGGTGGAGAGGGAGAAGATCGCCGAGCGGGAGAGGATGGAGAGGGAAGTCCTGGAGCGTGCGGGCAAGCTCAAGGGCGGGTTCGCCCGCAAGCGTATTCTCAAGAAGGTCATGGGCTTGGCCCAGACCTACCTGCAGTTCCGTGAGAACCAGCGCTTCTACCTGGACCATATTTTGCTGCGCACCCGGAGGCTCTTCATGGAGTACGGGAGAAGGTTCCTGGCCAAGGGTTATTTGGACCGACAGGACGATATCTTCTTCCTCAGCAAGGAGGAGATCTTCGCCATAGCTAAGGAGGGTGCGCCCAGCAAGGCGGAGCTTCAGGCCAAGATCGCCCTGAGGCGCCGGGAGTTCGACCGATGGCGCAACCGGCTGCCTCCCAAGTTCCTTCGTGGCGGGGTGGAGTTCGACGACACCGTGTACAAGCTGGGGAACGTGGTGAAGATTCCAGGCACCTCCGCCAGCCCTGGCGTGGCCAAGGGCAGCATCCGGGTGGTGGAGTCCATCGAGGGCCTCTCGATGGTGAGGGAGGGCGAGATACTGGTCACTTCCAACACCGACCCCGGCTGGACCGCCGTGTTCTCGAAGATCGGGGGTCTGGTGACAGAGACCGGGGGGATACTCTCCCACGGAGCCGTCGTCTCCAGAGAGTACGGGCTTCCGGCGGTCACGGCGGTCAAGGGCGCTACGAAAATATTAAAGACAGGACAGCAGGTAACCCTCGACGGTAATGAGGGAGTCATTTACCTAGAGGAGATGTGAATTCTTTGAGCAGCGACGCCATCCATGAGTTCGGAAGCCAAGAGGAGTGGAACGAGAGCTTCTACTTCAACTTCTACGACCGCGGCCAGGACATCTGCGGGTTCATGCGGATAGGGCTAAAGCCCAACAAGAAGGAGAAGAACGTGTTCTGCTTCCTGCTCCTGCCCGACGGCAGCGTGCTAGGCATCAAGGACTCGGTGCCCATGGAGGACAGCGAGCTTGCGGCCAAGGGCCTGAGGCTCACCAAGGTCGAGGACGAGAAGAAATGGCAACTGGAGTTCTCCGGCGAGCTGCCCCGCATGCACAAGGACGGCGAGAAGGAGGCGGTGTCCTTCGCCTTGGAGTTCCTGGCCATGAACCTGCCCTACGACTACCGGGAGAGCGTCAGCGGGGAGAAGGAGAAGATCGCGCAGGCGGTGGCATCGGAGCACGTGGAGCAGTACGGCAAGATAACCGGCAAGCTCAACATCGGCTCCAGGGTCTACGACATCAACGGCCTGGGCGAGCGGGACCATTCCTGGGGAGTGCGCGATTGGAACGCCCCCAAGATGTGGGTCTGGATAACCTGCCAGTTCGACGAGGGGTTGGCCTTCAACCTGACCAAGCTCTTCATGGACAAGGGGGAGGTCGACGCGGGCTTCATCCACATGGATGGCAAGAACGTGCCCATCATGCGGGCCGACATCGTCACCGAGTACAACCGCGACGGCAGCCCCAATACCGTCTACATGGCGCTGCATGACAAGGAGGGGGACGTGCACGGGGTGAAGTCCGTCATCAAGCACAAGGCCACCTTGCCCTTCGCCTCCCGCGATGGAAAGGTCACCTCGCACATGCACGAGTGCCTGGCCAAGTTCACTTTGGACGATGATGTGGGCTATGGCATAGTGGAATATCTGATCCGTAAGTGAACGAACGGGGGCCCGGGCGCCCCTTGTCTTGCTTTTCCATCGAC
>JALOTM010000127.1 GCA_025457905.1 Methanomassiliicoccales archaeon | reverse complement strand
CCGAGGGCGAGGAGCTCAGGGCTGATGGAGCTTATCACGCCGAATTCCTGCGCCCCGTAGAGAGGGTCCCCGGCGGGGGCTGTGGCCTCCCCTGCCCTCAAGCTCAGGCCCGCAAGGCCTGAGAGGAGGGCGCCGGTAGCCCCGACCAGCATGAGCGTGGAGAGGCCGAAGACTATGACTATCTTGGTGTTCTCGCCCGGGGAGATCACATCCCTTGCCTTCCAGGAGAGGCCGTAATAGACAAAACCATGGTCTTCGAAGCGGACCACCAGCTCTCCCTCCTCCAGCTTCTTGAGGTGCCGGTGCACGGCAGCCTTGTCGATGTCCAGCTGGTCGGCGAGCTGGGCCACGGTCCGCCGCTGGGGATGCAGGGCCTTTAGGATCTCCATGCGGCTGTCCGAGGCCAGGGCGAATAGCGCCTTCTTGTCCAGCTCGACCTTCATCTTGGTTCCCGCGTAGCTAAGGGCGGAGGTGGTGCTTAACCCCTTGTCCGGGCCCGCCTCGATCATCGGAAGGCCCCGATCGCCACCACGTCGCCCTCGGCCACAAGCCAGGGGAAGAGCGCATAGGGGCGCTCCCTGTATACCAGCCTGGCCTCCGGCGACAGGTCGTCCAATGAGTTCACGTACACGCAGGTGTCGGTGATGGTGTAGAGGTGCTCCTCGATGTACTGGGCGCGCATCACGCACTCCCCGGTGTCAGGCTCCACCACGCCCTTGAGGTGCACGCTCCCCGCCCCCACGACGAAGACGAAGGCCCCGGAGGTGCAGTTCCAGCTGCCGCGGTCCCAGGAGCTCACCGGAATGACCAGTGAGCCGGTGAGCGGGTCGAAGGTGACCGCCTTGTGGTCCCATAGCGCCTCGGAGTAGGACCAGCCTCCCACGACGGCGGTGTCGAGCTCGGCCGGGGACTCCGGGTCCGAGACGTCGAAGAGGGACAGCTTCACCGAGCCGTTGTCCATCCCGATGCCCACCAAGAGGCCATCGCCCACCGGGTGCAGATAGGAGGAGAACCCGGGTACCTTCAGCTCTCCCAGGACCTGGGGGGAGGTGGGGTCGCTGAGGTCGATGACGAACAGGGGGTCCACCTGCCTGAACGTCACCATGTAGAGCGTGTCGCCCATGAAGCGGCAGGAATAGATGCGCTCCCCGGGCGCCAGGCCTTCGAGGGCCCCGACCACCCGAAGCTCGCCGTCCAGCACGTACACGCAGCTGCGCTCGTTGCCCCAGCTGAAGGTGGTGGCCACCCTCAGCAGCCCCTCGTCCTCGTCCAGGGAGAACTGGTTCAGCAAGTAGCCGGGCACGTCGCCGCGCGCCAGGGCCTTGACCTCCAGGCCCTCAAGGGACAGCTTGTAGATGGTGGTGGTGGCGGAGTCGGAGCTGACCGTCACCCCTGCTGACCCTTCGCCAGAGGATTCCATCGCCTGGACGGGGAAGTCCGCGGCATCCCACTTCTGGAAGGTCAGGTACATGGCCTCCGGGGAGACGTAGATCGTGGAGGCGTAGCCGGTGAGGATGGAGGTGTGATTGGATTGCATACTGGAGACGTCCAAGGCCAGGACGTTCAGGAAGGATGACGGGTCCGCGCACTCGGGGTCATAGCGGACGGAGGTGGCGGGGATGGGGGCGGAGGAGTTGCCCTCATAGGCCTCGGGGAGCGAGACCTCTTCCCCGAACATCCATAAGTAATGCTGGGTGACCAGGTAGACCACGCCATCGATCAGGCGCGAGGTCACGGGATAGCCGGACGAGCCCTCAAAGCCCAACAGGGAGGGGTTGCCATCCTCCAGGGAGAACACCAGCACCAGGGAGCGCTCCTCTGGCATCCGCCAGATGGTCGGCGCAAGGTCCTCCTCGCCGGAGGACGCAGGGACAGGGAGCCCCCCATCCATGTAATAGGGATAGGGCCCACTGACCGATACCACGGCCACCAGCCTAGCCTCGGCCAGGTATATCCCTTGGACCCAGACCGAATAATTGGCATCCAGGCCGAGCGCGCCCCTCACGTCTATCACGGAATGGTTGGAGAGCTGGTCAAGGGGATGGGCCCTGACGATGGAGATGACGTCCCCAGAGGCGATGTAGAGGTAGGCGCCGTCGGTCTTGACGCTGTCGGCCTCGTCCACTCCCTGCACCTGCACGTTGGTGGTGGAGTGACGGACCTCCTGGCCCGATGCGCTGTCGCCGGCCAGCTCATTGGCGATCGCGGTCCACTGGCCGCTTCCCTGCGACCGGTGCACGAATCTCTCCAGCTGCGCCTGGTCCTCGAAGGTCGGGAGCGTCCCAGTGCCCCAGGTCTCCTGGTCGTTGAGGACCGTTAGGGCCCCTCCAGTGAGCAGGAGCGCCGAGGCCATGACGATAACCAATGCGGTGATTCTCCTTTCTTTCATGTTGCTCGCGCTTAGCTACCGCTCCTTAGGTATAGCAATGCGCGCTTGGTGTTGACTTTTTCGTCAACATATCTCAGAAATGATAATTAGGGGAGAGCGTCCTACTATCGCAAGGGTCCCGATGAACGGCGAGGTAAGGCGGACGAGCAGGACCGGTCTGACGGTAGGCTACCTCATCATCGCGGCAGCGGTCGCCATCCTCATCGCCTATTACCTGGACGAGTGGTGGTACTTCTTCCCCATCATGATGATCGCTGGAGGCATATACCTCCTGATGATCACCGCCCTGACCGCCAGGCCATCGGAGCGCGGCGGGGGCAACCTCCTGGTCTACCTGTTGCTCTGGGGCGGCCTGTTGGCCATAATCGGCGCGGAGTGGATCGTCAACGACCTCTATCCCGGGAACGTGGTCTTCCTGGTCGTGGTCTTCCTGGTCTTCATCGGTGCCGTGGCCATCCTGGGGTTCGTGCTGCGCTCCAGGCGCTGATTCCTTCCGTGGCCCTATGCCGTTCTGCCGAATCAATAAATATCCGTAATTAGAACTCCGGGGGACATCCGGGAGGGTAAGAAATGCACGCCATGACGGAGCAGTTCATGCACAACGCCTATGCAGGGGAATCGATGGCCCACATGAGGTACCTGGTCTATGCGGACGCCGCCGAGAAGGAGGGGTTCAAGAACGTGGCCAGGCTCTTCCGGGCCGTGGCCTTCGCCGAGGAGGTCCATGCCAGCGGGCACATGAGGCGCGCGCCCAAGAAGGGTGGGGCCGTGGCCGCCGAGGCGCCCTTCGGCGTGGGCAAGACCGCTGAGAACCTGGCCGTCGCCGTGGCGGGCGAGACCTTCGAGGTGGAGGAGATGTACCCTGTGTACATGGAGACGGCTAAGCTGCAGGGCGAGAAGCTGGCGTTCAGCTCCTTCGAATGGGCCTACAAGGCCGAGAAGGTGCACCAGAAGATGTACGAGGAGGCCAAGGGCCTGGTGGACAACGGCAAGGACTGGCGGGACTCCAAGGTGCAGATCTGCTCCACCTGCGGCTGGACCGTCGAGGGCGAGGCGCCGGATGCCTGCCCGGTGTGCGGGGCCAAGAAGTCGGCCTTCCGGGCCTTCTAGACAGGCTCAGAGCTGCTTCCTCTCGAAGAGGATGACCGCCATCACCAGGAGGAGGATGGTGATCGCCGCGCTCAGTCCTAGCGCCATGGTAATGGAGCCGAGGTTCATGAGGGCGGGAATGGCCACCAACGCGGCCAGCTGGTTGGAGCCATAGAGCACGCCTATGATGCCCACCAGAATGGAGGGCGCCACCACCCCTATGAGCACGCTGGCCGCGCAGGACACGCTCACCATGCTTACCGTGAGCAGGAAGGAGTCCCAGAGACCTTCCAGCAGCTGGGGGGGCAGGGACCCGGAGCGAGCCACGTCCACCAGGACGCCCAGGCCGATGGAGAGCATGGCCGCCACCACCACGCACACCAGCACCGCCAGGTACTTGGCCAGCATGATGGAGCGGCGCCTGATGGGACGGATGACGAAGAGCTCGTAGACCTTTCGCTCCTTCTCATTGATGATGGTCACCACCAGCATGGCCGAGGCCAAAGTGCCGCCCAGGGTGGAGACGATGAGGGCGATGAATAGGGAGACGGGTATCCCCTCCGTATCCGGGGACAGAAAGTAGAGGATCACGCTGAGGACCGGCAGCCCGATCCACAGCGCCAACATCACCTTCGAGCGGTAGAAGCCGTTGAGCTCGTCCTTGAAGAGCAGGGACAGGCTCAAGGGCCCACCCCCTTTGCCAGGTAATCCA
>JALOTM010000126.1 GCA_025457905.1 Methanomassiliicoccales archaeon | reverse complement strand
CAACCGAGAATTTAGCATTTCCATAAATATATAAAAATCAAAACATTAATGAATCCACAAATTCATGGAGAGAAAAGGGCCCGGGGTTTACGGCGCCTCTGGGTACTTCGTCGGCCGCCTCTCGAACGAGGGCTTCTGCAGAGCCGTACGCTCTCGGGGCTTGCTCGACATCCATCTCTTCCGCGGGCATCGTGATCCCAAGGGACCATGATGGCCAGCTTTCAAATCCATCATCGCGTGTCGAAGTCGCGGCCAACGACGGCCATGACAGACCAAGGTCCGAAGACCTTGAATGGACCCAGATTCCGCGGGTACCATCCTCAGACGATACAGGCACCGATCTGGATTCCCCAGTTGCATTGCGCCCCCGGGCATATACTGCTAGTGTCGGCACCCTATAAATGCTTACCTTAACCAGCTTGGTTACCAGGTTTCGAACCTTCGAAACGGATGGTTCGCAAAGGCTCGATGACGAGGGAGCCAGATGCCAATGCTTTTAGCTGGGGCGAGGAATCACGATAGGATAGCATGCGCATCGGCGTCTGCGGGATAGCCTGCGAGAGATGCCCCCGGATGACGAGGGGGGAGTGCCCCAACGGGCAGCAGGGTTGCGTGCCCAGGGCCAATGATTTCTGCGCCGTCTGCACCTGTGCCAGCGAGCGAGGGGTCAGGCTCTGTTTCGAATGCCCGGACTTCCCCTGCGCCACGACGGGCAAGGGCCCCATCTCTCTCGGCTACTGTCAGTACCTGGCCGGCAAAGGATGAGGCGTCACCTCTTCATCTCGCTCAGCTTCTCCCGCGCCTCTCGGATCTTCTCGTTGAGCCGCTCGATGTGCTCCTCGGTTCGCCCCTTGACCCTTTGGTACTGCGCCTTGTCGATCTCGCCCTTCTTGAGCTGGCGCTCAGCCTCGTCCAGCTCCTGACGGTACTCCGCCTTGATGGCGTTCAGCTCCTTGATCTTGTGCTCCTGCCTTTCCACGCTTCCGCCGAACGTCGCTCATCCTCCCCTACACCAGTGCATATGTGCTCTGGACGGATATATATTCATCAGGACGGGCCAGGGAGAAGGCGTTCGGGGAGGTAGCTCTCCAGCTCCCGCAGGGTCCCGTCTTCAACGAGGTGCAGATGAGTCGTGCATGAGCAATCCGAGCACCCGAACCCTGGGGCATAGGGGCGCGCTCCCTCCAACGAGGAGACCATCTCGTTCAACATGCATTCCATCTTCTCCTTGCCCCGCAGGACCAGGGCCTCCACGGGCCTAGAGCTCTGGCGCAGATAGTCGATGTGCCAGTGCATGGTCTTCCCGGCGGCGAAGTGCCTCCTCACCCGCGCCCCTAAGGAACCCAGCGCGCTTCCGGCGTAGATGTAGAGGCCTGGCTCGAACCCGAGGATGCCCAAGGCGCCGACGCGGATGTTGCGGGACGTCCTCATCTCCAGCACCAGGAGGTAGGCCCCCCGGTCCTCGTCGGTGCGGGCCCTCAAGGAAGCTTGGCCTCGGCCTTCCTCTCCGGTCCTGCCAGCTTGAGCGCCAGCTTGACCGTCCTCTCGCCCAGGGAGCGTGCGTCCCTCAGGGCCTTCTCCTCCTTGGCGGCCGCCCCCAGCTCGCGGGAGTAGGACTGCGCGAAGGCGCGGCCCGGGAGGATCATCCCCTGGAGGGTCATGAAGTCCATGAGATAGGCGGCGGAGAGCTCGTGACCAGCCCTCCCTCCTACGGTTATGACCGCCCCCACCTTCCCTTCCAGCTTCCGACCGGACTTGGAGAGGAAGTATGTGCGGTCGAGCAGCGCCTTGGTCTGCGCGCTTACCATGCCGAAGTAGATGGGGCTGCCGATGACCACCACGTCCGCGCCCACGAGCCTGGGGAAGATGGGCTGCATGTCGTCCTCGATGACGCACCTGCCCCCCTTCCCGCACTCGGCGCAGGCCTCGCAACCTCCGATGCGCTTGCCGGCCAGGCCCACGAACTCCACCTCGGCCCCGCTCTGCCTCGCCCCCTCCAGGGCCTCCTTCACCATGATTTCGGTGTTTCCGCCCTCCCGGGGGCTCCCGGAAATGCCCACTACCCGCATGCTAACGCCTCGAGTGGATAGCGCCGCCTCCGAGAAAAAAGGTTGCGCTAGATGCCGGCCTTGGAGTCGCGGGAGGCCACCTGCGCCTTGGTGAGGATGTGTATCATGGTGCTCCCTCCCAGGCGGGAGGGGGAGATGGTGGCGATGTCGCACAGCCTGCGGCCGTACACGTCCACCCCGCAGAGCTGCTCGCGGACCTGCTCGTAGGGCACCTTCACCCTCAGGCCGTCGAGGTGCAGGACGATGGGCGCGGGCCTGAGGGACTCCTGGACCAGCTCGAGCCCCTCGATGCGTTGCTTCACCTCGGCCGGGTGGACGAACAGCGGGTCCTCGTCGATCTCGCCCCTCCTCCGCTCCACCACCGACTGCACCGCCCGGGCCGCCTCCTCCAGCTTGGCTATCTCCTCGGCGCGGCGCATGCGCTCCACCTTGCGCCCGATGCCGCAGACCAGCGCCTCGCAGTTCGGGACCGAGGCGATCTCCGGCCCGCATACCACGGCCACGGGTATCTCGATCTTCTCGAAGAGCCGCACCTTGTCCTTGAGGATGCAGTCGGCGAAGTTGCCCAGCACGAACACGGCCGCATCGAACTCCTCGATGAAGGCCTTCTCGTCCGCGCTTATCTGGGCGGTCTGGCGTCCCTTCCCCCTCGCCAGTCCCATGACTACAGTGATGGCGCCGTAGCGGCGCAGGTGCTCGGCTATGTCGCATATGGGATGCGGCATATGGTGCCGGCCTAGGGTGGGGCCCACGACGGCGATCTCCGTCCCTGCCAGGGGGACCTCCACCAGCTTCCCGCCCAGCTCCCGGGTCTTGGCCTCGATGACCGGGCGGTCCTCGGCGGGGATGGCGATGGTGACCGTTATCATCACCTGGATCTGGGTCTTCTGGATGACGAAGCCCCCGATGTCCTCCACCAGCTCGTAGAGCTCGGTGATGCGGTATACGCCGCCATCGAACATCAGGACCTCATACATCTTCCTCTTCCTCCCCGTCCCCTCCGTTCCTGGCCCCTGCCTCGAGGTCCAGGCCGTTCACCATGTCCTGGTGGAGCTGCCTGCCCATGGCCATGAACTCCTCCTGCATCTCGTGCTCGGTGGAGATGATGGTCATCACCCCCTCCGCGAACAGGTTGTGGCGAACCTTGAACCCCTCCGGGAGCAGCCTCCAGATGGCGTCGAGGACGTCCTTCCTGAGCTCCTCCCCCGGATTGAGGGCCAGATCCTCCAGCCTCGAGGGAGGTATGCCATGCGCGAGTATCTCCAGTCTGCTGAGCTGCTCGATCCTCTCCCTGCCGAAGAGCTTCCAGAGCAGCGCGAGCAGGGCCGGGGCATAGCTCTCGTTCCTGATGGCCATGAACGTCCCCCCGTCCTTCTCGCTCAGGTCCGCGACCTCGGGGACCATCACCGTCAGGCGGGCCTGGCGCATCCGAACGGAGACGATGAACAGGTGCTTCTCGGGGTATATGAGCAGCTTGGCGCCCTCCACGCGGTTGGTCAGGCCCAGGTCGATGAGGATTCGCTCGAACAGCTCGGCGTAGACCTCGGTCCCGTACTCCTCCGAGCCTTCCACCACGATGTTCATCTATGACCCTCGAGGAAACCCGATGCCAGCAGGGCCGCCCCCGCCGAGCCGATGTACTGTGAGTTGGGCGGGACTATGGGCTTCTGGCCGACCACGCTGCCCACGGCCTTGACCAGCCCTGAGATGAGCGAGGTGCCCCCCACCTGGATGACCGGGTGGCGGACGTCGATCTCCTGCAGCTGCTGCTCATAGATCTGCTCGGCCACGGAATGGCAGGCGGCGGCCGCCACGTCCTCCACCGTATGCCCCGCCGCCAGCGAGGTGACCAGGTCCTGTATCCCGAATATAGAGCAGTAGGAGTTCATCTGCACCCGCGTATGGTCCCCGCGGTCCGCCATCTGCCCCAGGTCGGTTATTTCGACCTTAAGGCGCTTGGCCGTGAGCTCCAGGAATCGGCCCGAGGCCCCGGCGCAGATGCCGCCCATGGTGAAGTTGTCAGGGATCCCGTCGCGCACGGTGATGGCCTTGTTGTCCATGCCCCCTATATCGATGATGGTCGCCTCGCCTTTCTGGCGGTCGGCCAGCCAAACCGCTCCCTTGGAGTT
>JALOTM010000125.1 GCA_025457905.1 Methanomassiliicoccales archaeon | reverse complement strand
CATCCCCCCCGAGGTGATGAATTGCCTGGGGTGGCGGACCTTGAGGAAGTGAGCGGCCCACATCTGGTTCTGGCCCACCTCGGTGGTGATGATGGTGTCGTCAGTGATGACCTTACCCAGCTCGTATATGGCCTTCTGCGGCCGGATGGGCATGGCATCGATGTCGATGTTGCAGCAGCACTTGGCCTTGAACTCCTGGACCCGCTTCGACCAGGGGGTGTCGTGCTTGCCCTTCCCCACCCCTTTGATTATCTGCTGCAGGGCTCTCTTGGCATCCCCTACCAGTCGCACCTTGGTGCGCGGGTTCTTGCCCGCCTCGATAGGGTCGATGTCTATGTGGACGATCTTGGTGGTCATGGGTATCTCGTTGGCATTGGGGACGGTGCGGTCCGAGAATCTGGTGCCCACCGCCAGTATTATGTCCGCCTCCAGCAGAGCCTTCCGAGAGCATTCCCTCCCATGCATCCCCAGGATGCCGGTCGAGAGCGGGTGCTCCTCGGGGATGATCCCCTTGCCCATGATGGTGGTGATGACGGGCATGAGCATCAGCTCGGCCAATCTGGTCACCTCCGGCCCGGCGTTGGCCCAAATGGCCCCTCCCCCTACCAACATGGCCGGCCGCTCTGCGTTCAGCAGCATCCTTACGGCCTCGAGCAGCTGCGACAGGTCCTCGGCCGGCGAGGGCACGGGATAGGAGACGTCCATGAGGTCCTCGGGCACGTCCCCGTTCATCACATCCACCGGGAGGTCCACGTGCACCGGTCCCATGCGTCCCGTTCGGGCGATGTTCATGCCTCGCTTGATGGCCTCGGGCACCTGCTTGGGGTCCAGGACCCTGAAGTTGTGCTTGGTGATAGGCATCATCAGGCTGAAGGTGTCCGCCTCTTGAAAGCCCGCGGTGCCGATAAGGTGGGTGGCCACCTGGCCGGTGAGCACCAGCATGGGGCTGGAGTCCGCGTAGGCCGTGGCCACCCCGGTCACCAGGTTGGTGGAACCTGGCCCTGAGGTGGCCATGCAAACCCCTGGCCGTCCAGTGGCCCTGGCGTATCCATCGGCCATATGTGCCGCGCATTGCTCATGGCGAACCAGCACATGGTGTATGTCCGAGTCCAAGAGGTCGTCGTAGATGGGTATGACCACTCCGCCGGGATACCCGAACATCACGTCCACGCCCTCTCGCTCCAACAGTGCCAGCAAAGCCTTCGAGCCTTTCAAAAGCTACACCTCCAGTTTCTCCACAATGCTTGAGGACACCCTTAGGAAGAGTGTCCTCTAACCCAGAACAACGATCACCGTGCCGACCAAAACGCCCAGTCGCTCAGAGCACGTGACATTCGTTCGCACGGTTCATGGACATGAAAAGCATGATATATAACGGTTCGTAGGTACTGTTCGCGACCCCTGGTACCGCGGTGACGGATGGCCAGGTTGGTGAATGGAGCGTTCAGCTGATGAGCTACAAGGTGAGCGAGCGTGTCTGCCTGCAGACGCCCGACATCGAGGACGCCAGGGCACATTTCGTTGGGACCGGGATGACGGTGGTGAGCGAGACCCCTGACTCGGTCGAGCTGGTGGGGGACGGGGTGCAGCTGTTCATCGACCGGGGTGAGAAGCTGGGCCCCATCATGGAGCTGCTGGTCCCCGACCTGGACATGGCCAGGGACGACCTGCTGACTCAAGGATGGGAGCTGGTGGCCTGGGAGGGCCGAGGAGGTAGGTGCTACATGTCCAACCCCATGGGGCTGCTGTTCAACCTCTGGGAGGACCCTTCGGCCTACGAGGAGGGGGAGAGCGATGGCTCTTGACCCGGACGATCCCATAGATATCGTGGACAGCGACCCTGGCTGGACCAGCATGTATGCGGAGGAGAGAGACCGGCTGCTATCGGCATTAGAAGGGCTTTCTGCCGACCTGTATCACATAGGCAGCACGGCGGTCCCCGACCTGGCTGCCAAACCGGTCATAGACATCCTGCTGGCCATTAGGTCCCTGGACGAGATGGGCAAGATCGCGGGACTGGTGGCGCCCTTGGGCTACGTGCCCGTTCCGATAGACGACCCAGAGCGCAGGTTCTTCCGCAAGGGGGCGCCCCGCACCCATCACCTCCATGTCGTGCGCAGGGGAAGCTGGGCCCAACACAGACATATCTGGTTCCGCGATTACCTGAGGGAACACGCCCTGGCGTCGGAGGAGTACGAGTGCCTCAAGCGGCTGTTGGCATCCCGGTGCAAATTCGACCGTGAGGCCTACGTTGAAGGCAAGGGGGCCATGGTGAGCATGATTCTGAAGCGGGCGGTGCGGGAAAGGCTCCTTCTCCCTACTTACTCCGACTGATTCATATCTCGGCCCGCCGTATTCGGATTCATGAACTCCAAAAAGGACCTGGGTGGGCTGGGCGCCCTCTACCCTATGCCCGTGGTGATCGTCGGTGCCATGGACGGTGAGAGGGCCAACTATGCCGCAGTGGCGCATGTGGGCATCCTCAATTACGGTCAGCCGCAACACCTGTCCATCGGCCTGCACAAGTCCCATCGCACCAACCATTGCATCAAGGCCACCGGCGCCTTCAGCATCTGCATGCCCTCCGAGGACCTAGTGGTGCGGACGGACTATGCGGGCATCGCCTCAGGAAAACGGGAGGATAAGTCGAAGCTGTTCTCCACCTTTTTCTCGCCGCAGGGGAAGGCGCCCATGGCCCAGGAGTGCCCGGTCTGCATGGACTGTGGGTTGCATGACGTCCTGGACTATGGCACTCACGAGATATTCGTGGGCGAGGTCCTACATACTTATGCCGACGATTCCGTCCTGACCGATGGCCATATCGACATTGGCAAGCTGCGACCCATGCTGTTCGACATGGGGAGCAAGCAGTACTGGTCTCTGGGAAGGCCGATCGCCAAATGCTGGGAAGTGGGCCGCGGCTTCAAGGGCGAATGAACCAGGGCGTCCCTTGGCGGCGCCCATCAAGCCTTTATTATCACGCAGCCGATTCCTAGTCTGAACCCGATGACCGTACAGGAGATCTTCCAGAGAGCCTCAAGGAGCAAGCTGCTCGGCGACCCCCATGTGAGCAAGGTCTGGGAGCTGGTCCAGGGCGACTCGCTATTCCGCAAGTCCCCCGACCATTTGGTGCAGCTGCGCCGGCAGATGACCCGGGAGAGCCTTTCGTTCTTCAAAAAACAATCCGAGTACTATGCGCAGCTTTTCGAGCGCATGGACATAGACCCACGCAGCGCCGGGATTGAGGATTTGGCCAAGCTGGCCGTGCCGTCCGACATGCTCCGGGGGGATGGACACTCCCCCTTCCTCATCCCGGGTGTGGAGCCCGAGGGGGAGAGCTTCCAGTCCTCAGGGACAACCGGGCGCGCCCCGGTGAAGCTCTATCGGTCGCCCCTCGACCTGGCCATCATGGTCAAGGCCAACGCCTTCCTCTTCGAGTACGTCTACGGCGAGGTGCTGGACGAGGGGAAGGGGATCGCCCTCTTCATGGCCGCCCCCGAGCTCAGGCACAGGCTGAGCTTCGTGGCCTTCGTGGACCTGGCGCTCGAGTCCAAGGGCATCGAGCTGATCTACGGGATGGACCTGGAGGAGGGCATGGAGGGCGACAAGCCGTGGCAGAAGCTCACGCCCAACACAAAGCGCATCATGCGCTTCCTCAAGAGCAAGGGGCAGCCGAAGCTCTTCTTCACCGCGCCCGCGGGCGTCTACCTCTTGTCCAAGCGCATGGAGGAGATGTCCTGGTCCAAGTACATAGTGCAGAGGATGGCCACTGGCTCGCCGCCCGTGAAGCTGGGCGATGGCGGCGTGGTGGTGACGGGAGGGGGCACGAAAGGGTTCGCCGACCTTCCTCCCTACGATGACGTCGTCTCCCTGGCCAGGAGGCACTTCACTGCCCGCACCAAGAAGGGAGATCCCAGGCCGGCCCCCTTCATGGACGTGCTCGGGATGACCGAGACCCTGACCGCCCTCATAGACCACTACGGGGTCATGGACAAGGTGCCCTACCCCTTGGCGGAGGTGTTCCTCCTCGACCCCCGCACCTTCGAGCCCGTCGAGGGCGAGGGCAAGGAGGGGGTGCTGTGCATTTTCAACCCCTTCACCACCTCATGGCTGGAGTGCTTCTACCCAGGGGACATAATGTCCTCCAAGGCCTCGGACCGCTTCTATGGGAGGGAGTTCATGTTCCAGAGGAGGCTGACGATCAAGGAGGGCTGGGAGCTGCAACGTGCCTGCGGCGGCTCCTTGGAGGAGATGATG
>JALOTM010000124.1 GCA_025457905.1 Methanomassiliicoccales archaeon | reverse complement strand
TGGGTGTGCAGGCCTATCTCCGTCACGTGCAGCACCTTGCACTCCAGCACCAGGGGGAACTCGCGGAGGTAGGGGGCGTCCACCAGCACCGACTTGACGGGCGTCAGCCCGGCCGCGACCAGCTTGTCCTCGTCGCGGCCGCTGGCCGTGCCCAGGTAGTCCACCTTCTCCACCAGGTCCTCTGAGGGTACGTTGATGGTGAAGGCCTTGTGCTCCATGATGCAACCGTAGGTGTACGTCGCTTTCCTCAGGGAGACCGCCATGCAAGGAGGGGAGGAGCAGCAGATGCCCGCCCAGGCCACGGTGGCCGCGTTCGCCCTGCCGTTCTTGTCGTAGGAGGCCACCACCAGTGCTGGTGCAGGGTAGAGGAGGGTCCGGGGGCCGAGGGAGCGCTTCATCTCATCCCTCCCTGGCCTTGTCCGCGCCGTGGACCTCGACCCGACGCATCATTCGGTAGTTGAAGCCCTTCCTGGCCTTCTCCCTCTGCTCCTCCTCCCAACGCACCTTCCCTATGTCCTGGTAGCGGAAGGCGTCGATGATGAGGAAGGGGTAGGACTTGGCTATGTTGTTCCATCGGTCGCAGGGGTGGTCCTCGCAGTCCATGCACACGAACACCCCACGCTCCTTGGCGCAGGCCCGGATCTCGCAATTCGGCGGCCCGCCGCTGCCGTCACGGCACCTGCAGTCCATGCTGGAAAGGTCCTCCAGGACCTTGACGAAGGAAGGATAGTGCTCCTTCATCCCCGGCACGAACTCGTAGAAGGAATCGTAGCCCTCGTCCTTGACCAGCTCCCGGAGCTCCTTGGCCTGGGAGGGGAGGAGGCAGCGCTCGGCGCAGAGCCCGCAGTGGAGACCGCAGAAGGTGATGAGGTCGTCGGACATGAGGCATTCTAGCGCCTGCTGGGATTAAGCGCTTTTCGTAGGGGTGGGAAAAAGTACCTTCTGTTCCTCGCTTGCCCAAGCGACAAGCGGAAGCCTGGGTTGGAGAATGCCAGGACAGGGTGGACGACCGGATGGACGGACGGGAGGGGCTATGACATGGAGAGATCGAGAACGCGCCTCCAGGGCGTCCTAGTGCCGGAAGATGCGGACGCCCGTGAACACCATGGCCATCCCATGCTCGTCCGCGGCCCTTATCACTTCCTCGTCGCGGATCGAGCCCCCGGGCTGGATGACCGCGGTTACGCCGGCCTTGGCCGCCTCGTCCACGCCGTCGCGGAAGGGGAAGAAGGCGTCCGAGGCCATGACCGCCCCCCGGGCGTTCTCCTTGGCCTTGTGGGCGGCGATCATGCTGGAGTCCACACGGGACATCTGGCCAGCGCCGATCCCCACCACCCTCTCCCCCTTGGCCAGGATGATGGCGTTGGACCAGACGTGCTTGCACACCTTCCAAGCGAAGAGCATGCTGCGCAGCTCCTCATCGGTGGGCGCGCGCTTGGTCACCACCTTGAGCGAACTGGGGTCCAGGGGGAGGTTGTCGTAGGTCTGGATCAGCAGCCCCCCCTTCACCTTCTTCATCTTGGGCTCGGGGTCGGCGTCATGGGTTATGGGCAGGCCGGTGCGCAGCAGCCTGATGTTCTTCTTCTTGGCCAGGAGGGCGAGCGCCTCAGGTGAGTACTCAGGGGCGATAACGCAATCCACGAAGTGCGAGGCTACCTGCTCCGCCGTGGCCACGTCCACGTCCCTGTTCAGTCCGATGACGCAGCCGAAGGCCGCCAGCGGGTCCACGTTGTAAGCGGTTACGAAGGCGTCCACCAGCCGGTCGGAGGAGGCGATGCCGCAGGGGTTGGTGTGCTTGATGACCACGGCTGTCGGTCGGTCGGCGAACTCCCTCAGGAGCTCCAGCGCCGACTCCAGGTCCAGGATGTTGTTGTAGGATATCTCCTTGCCATGCAGCTTCTCGCTCCGTCCCACGGTGACGCCGGCGGAGAACGGGTCCACATAGAACGCGGCAGTCTGCTGAGGGTTCTCCCCGTACCGGAGGTCGTAGGCCTTCTCCATGCCCAGGGCGTATGCGGACGGGAACAGGTCTCCTGGGAACACCTTGGCCAGGTGCCGGGAGATCATGGCGTCGTAGACGGCTGTGGAACGATAGGCCTCCAGGGCGAGGGCCTGCAGGGTTTCAAGGCCCAGTTCGCCTCTGTTGGCGCGCATCACCTCGATTATCGGCCCGTACCTCGCGGGGTCGGTGACCACGGCCACCCCCTCATGGTTCTTGGCCGCGGCCCGGATGAGGGATGGCCCCCCGATGTCGATGTTCTCGATGATGTCCTCGAGGGAGGACCCTTTGAGCACCGTCTCCTTGAACGGGTAGAGGTTCACGACCACCATGTCGATCCTCTTGATGCCCGAGGCCCGGAGCGTTTCCATGTGCTCCGGCACGTCCCTCCGCGCCAAGATGCCGGCGTGCACCTTGGGGTGAAGCGTCTTGACCCTACCGTCGAGCATTTCCGGCCATCCCGTGAGCTCGGAGATGGGCACTGTCGGGATCCCGTTCCTCTCCAGAAGCGCGGCCGTGCCGCCAGTCGAGACGATCTCCACGCCCAGCTCCTTCAGGCCCTTGGCGAACTCCACCAGGCCTTCCTTCTTGGAGACGCTTACAAGCGCCCTCTCGATGCGAACCAGCGAAATGCCCCCTCGCGCACAGGCATACCGCAGAAGTATGCCAGCCGGATATCGTTCCTAGGGAAATAAAGCTGCCCATGGTCGCCTTAGGCGTGCGACGGGGGGCTCCCAGGCCCTGGGCACCAAAATGTTTAACTGCTGTGCGGCCTTGGTTCGGGCGAGCCCCATGTACGTCATCTCCGAGAGGATAAACGGCTTGTTCGTGTCCGTCTCCAAAGCCATCGACCGCCGCGATTCCAAGTGGGTCCAGGAACACGCCCTTAGGCAGCTGGAGTGCGGGGCCCAGGCCCTGGACATCAACACCGGCCCCGGCCGGGAGGACGGCCCAGCGGCCATGGAGTGGCTGGTGAGGACTGTCCAGGATGTGACGGACGCCCCACTGTGCATCGATACCCCGGGCATCAAGACCATGACCGCGGGCCTTTCTGCGGCCAAGAACAAGGTCATCATCAACTCCACCACCGCGGAGAAGGCCAAGATGGAGAGGCTCTTCCCGCTGGCCAGGGAGCATGATGCGGACGTCATCTGCCTGTGCATGGACGAGAGGGGGGTGCCCAACTCGGCGGACGCCCGCGCGGAGATGGCCATGCTCATGATCACCACCGCCATGGAGCACGAGGTCATGCCCGACCGCCTGTTCCTTGACCCGCTGGTGCTCCCCGCCAAAGCCGGCCAGGACCAGGGGCCCAAGGTCATCGGGGCGGTGCGCATGTTCCAAACACTGAACGAGCCTTCCCCTCGGACGGTGGTGGGGCTGAGCAACGTCTCCAACGGCGCCAAGGAGAGGCCCCTCATCAACCGAACCTACTTGGCCATGCTCATGGGGGCTGGTCTCTCCGCGGCCATCCTCGACCCGGAGGACAGGGAGCTCATGTCCACCATCAAGACGGCGCAGGTGCTCCTCAACCAGAAGCTGTACGCCGATGATTTTCTCAGGGCTTGAGCGGCCTCCTTCATCCTAGCTTGCGGTAGCGCCCCTCCACCTCGAGCGCCAGGTCCGTCTCGAAGAAGCTCAGGTAGACGAAGGCGAAGTACACGGAGATCAGGCCCAGGATGACGTAGTAGCTCAGGAACGAGCCCAGGATGGTCCCCAGGTCGTAGTCCTTGAGCGCCAGGCGGACGAAGACCACGATGGTGCCCAGCGCCACGAAGGTCTGCAGTATCCTGGACCTTATGCCGTTGAAGAGCTCGAAGCGCCTCGTCACCCCAGGTATCCCTGCCTGGATGGCCAGGAGCACGAACCACGGTATGATGACCAGGGGGATGATGACCGAGAACGTCCCCAGGACGCTGAAGACCTGCACCAGCTCCAGGCTCTCCAGGAGCACCGGGTTCAGGGAGATGTAGATGGCCAGGATGGTACCCAGGAAGAGCTCCCACATGACCAGCCGCGAGAACCTGGGCCAGGGGAACTCCCTCCTGCGAGGCTCGACCTCGACCTGCAGCTGCGAGGCGTCCACGATGTTGGGTATGTCCATCAGCCAGAGCATGAGCCTGGTGGTCAGGTCGTCGCCCTTCCCGAAGGTCGACAGGCGAACGCCCTTCAGCACCCCCGGCATCAGGCGCCGGATGAGCAGGCCCACGAACCAGATGGTCCCGAAGGCCCCGCAGATGATCGCCAGCTGCATGAGGAAGGTGGCCAGGGTCAGGGCCAGGAAGGCCGCCGCCGCC
>JALOTM010000123.1 GCA_025457905.1 Methanomassiliicoccales archaeon | reverse complement strand
GTGCTCAACCGGGACTATGTCTCCATCAAGGTGGACAGGGAGGAGAGGCCGGACCTGGACGGGATCTACATGTCCGCATGCCAGATGATCTCGGGAGGGGGAGGATGGCCTCTGACCATCATCGCCACCCCGGAGGGCAAGCCGTTCTTCGCAGGCACCTACTTCACCAAGGGAGGCTCCGCCGGCTCTCCCGGCATCGTGGACATTCTGCAGGACATCGCCACCCGCTGGAAGCTGGCGAGGAGGGAGGTGAGCAAGGTCGCCGAGGAGGTGGCCCAGGCCCTCCGGGAGTTCGCCTCCTACCGCGAGCCCGCAGAGATATCCCCCGACATCTTGGCAGTAGGCAGGAAGCAGGCGGAATCGAGCTTCGATGAGGTGAACGGCGGATTCGAGGTCGTCCCGAAGTTCCCCACCCCCCATCGTCTCACCTATCTGCTCCGCTATCACCAGATGTCCGGGGACGGCATGGCGCGGGACATGGTCATGCTCACCCTCAGGAAGATGAGGGACGGAGGGCTCTTCGACCATGTCGGATATGGTTTCCACCGCTATTCGACCGATGCCCGCTGGCTGCTGCCCCATTTCGAGAAGATGCTCTACGACCAGGCCCTCTTGGCCTTGGCCTACGCCGAGGCCTTCGCCGTCTCCGGCGACGAGGACCTCAAACGCACCAGCATGCGAACCCTCGCCTATGTGGAAAGGGACATGACCTCGCCCTATGGGGCCTTCTACAGCGCGGAGAGCGCGGAGAGCGAGGGCGAGGAGGGCAAGTACTACGTATGGAGGAGCGCGGAAGTAGAGGAACTGCTGGGCAAGGGGTCGGGGCTGTTCATGGAGGCCTTCGATGTGCAGCGCGAGGGCAACTTCCGGGACGAGGCAAGCAGGCGCAGGACGGGGGCCAATATACTGCACCGCGTCCTCTCCGCGCAGGAGCTGGGGAGAAAGTACGGCATGACGCCCAAGGCCGCCGAGGCCATCTTGGAACATGGGCTCTCCAGGCTCTTCGAGGCCCGGGAGAGGCGCCCCCGGCCCGATCGCGACGACAAGGTGCTGACGGATTGGAACGGGCTCATGGTGGCCTCGATGGCGAGATGCTCCGCACTGCTCGGCGACAGGAGGCTCTTGGAACTGGCGAGGAGGGCCGCGGACTTCCTGCTCTCCGAGATGGACCGCGGGGGCAGGCTCAGCCACCGCTTCGTGGATGGGCAGGTGGGCATCGACGGCTTCCTGGACGATTACTCCTTCGCCATCTGGGGCATGGTGGAGCTGCATAAGGCCGGAGGCGGTGAGCGCTATCTGCGAGAGGCCGAGGAGCTGGCCCGGAGCATGATCGCGCATTTCTGGAACCCTAGCGCAGGGGGGTTCTTCTTCACCGCCGATGATGCCGAGACCATCATCGCACGCAGGATGGAAGTCTATGATGGCGCCATGCCTAGCGGCAATTCGGTGGCCGCTACCACCTTGGCGGAGCTTTCGCGTATTACGGGTGAAAGGGAGTACGAGCTCAAGGCCCGCGCCACCATCAAGGCCTTCGCCGCCGATCTCACCTCCAACCCGCTCGCCCACTCGCACATGCTCATGGCCAAAATGGCCGTGGACACGGTACGAGATAAGGAGGAGGGCACATGATAGGGAGACGCTGGTGGCTCGGTCTGGCATTGGCCCTGGTCATGCTCTCTCTGGCAACCTATGTAATGCACTTCCTCATCTTCGAGGACCTGCACCACATCCTCATCTTCGCCATCGGCGACCTGGCCTTCGTATTCATCGAGGTGCTTCTGGTCACTCTCATCATCCATGAACTGCTGCAAAGGAGGGAGCGGCTGTTGAAGATGGGCAAGCTCAACATGGTGATCGGGGCGTTCTACAGCGAGGTGGGCCTGGCCATGATGCGAATGGTCGACGGGATGCAATGCGAACCGGAGCTCATCTGCCGCGACATCAAGGTGCGCAAGGATTGGAACCACGAGGACTTCGCCCAGGCGATGGCCCAGCTGAGGCAGAGGAAAGGCGTGGTCAAGGTGGAGCCTTCCGGGCTGATGGCCATGCGAGAACATCTCTCGCAGCGCCGCGACTTCCTGCTGCGCCTCATGGAGAACCCCAACCTCCTGGAACACGAACGCTTCACCGAGTTGCTGCTGGCTGTCTTCCACTTGACAGACGAGCTGGCCGCCCGGGGACGTTTCGACGAGCTCCCCGGGACGGACCTGGCACATCTGGGAGGGGATGTGCAGCGCGCATACGCGCAGCTGGTGGTGGAATGGATCCAATATCTGGAGTACCTTCAGAGGTCCTACCCATACCTGTTCTCCTTGGCCATCAGGGAGAACCCGCTTGATGCCACCGCCTCCCCGGTGGTGACCTAGAGCAGCTCGAAGGCCGCGGCCAGCGCGCCGTCCTCCGCCCGGTCGTACTCCTGGGCCGTGCCGATGACGATCGCGTCCCCCTCGCTCAGGGCGAAGAGCCTGCGGAGCATGGACGAGGACTCCGGCTTCTCCTTGTCCAGGTCGAAGTCCGGGGGCACCAGGAGCCTGCCGTGGTTGAATATGATGGTGGTGGCGCCCTCTGCACCGGCCTTGATGGCAGCGTCCCTCTGCTCGATCCCTAGTCCGATTCTGGAGGCCATGCCCTTGACCTGCACGGCCACGTTCCTCTCGGCGATGGACATGTCGCTGGGATCGAGACGCTCCACCCGCAATGGAAGCCCTCGCATGAACTCGATGCCTTTGGGGGAGATCTTCACGCCCGTCTGGCGGACATCGATGAACCCGCGGTCCCGCAAGTACTCCACGATGGTGCGCATGCTCCCCTCGCCCACGTTCACCGCGTCGGCGAGCTGCCTCCGCCCCTTCCGTCTGCCATCAAGAAGGAAAAGGAGGGTCCGGTAAACATGGTAGTCCGCGAACCTGTGCACCGGACCGTACTTGGGCAGGTCGACTAGCTTCATCGACCTAGAATGTGCTTACCTCTCCATTAACTATTTTCTTCGTCACCACGTCGATGTTCTCCAGCCAATTGTCGGCGATGCTGCGCGCCTCCTTCTGCCACTTCTTGAAGTTGGCGCCTGGGGCGGGCAGCAGCTGCACGGAGCAGGTCTGCGGGTTGTTGATGGGCTTTCCGATCTGGGAGAGGATGCGGACCTCGACCTCGAGCAGCTCGCTCCCGGCGGCCTTGGAGATGTCCTCGGCGATGAACTTGCTCAGGATGTTGTAGAGCTTGCCCACGTGGGTGATAGGGTTCTTGCCAGCGGAGGCCTCCATGCTCATGGGGCGGAAGGGGGTGATGAGGCCGTTGCAGCGGTTTCCGCGGCCTACGGAGCCGTCGTCCCCGTTCTCCATGCTCAGGCCGGTGACGGTGAGGTAGTAGACGCCGCGCTTGTAGTCATCGGCTGTGTTCACGTCCACATTCACGTTCAGGTCCGTCTGCTTGCAGGCGAAGTCGTGGATCTTGCTCTTCATCTCCTCGATCGTGCTAACATAATGGGACTTGTCCGGGATGTAGCGGTCGACCATGGCGCAGGCCACGGTGAGGTTGATGGTGTCGCCCATGCGGGAGGCCATGACCTTGACGTCCTCTCCGGACTCCTTGATGCGGCGCTTCATGGCGCCGTTGATGTACCGCTCGGTCTCCAGCACCACCGTCTCCGTCTGCGTGTAGGGCGCGTAGCCCACCCCGAAGGAGGTGTCGTTGGACAGGTGCTTCTTGCTGTCGTAGACGGCGGTCAGGTCCACGGACCCCTTCCCGATCATGCAGTCCAGCAGGACATCGGTTTCCATGTCCAGGTTGGGGAAGTGGGACTTCAGGTACTCGTTGGCCGCCTTGACGGCCGTGGCGCGGTGGGGGAGGCGCTCGCCATTGACCTCGGTTGTGGCCCTTCCCACGAGCAGGATGTACACCGGCTCCAGCATGTCTCCGCCGCCGAACTTGGGCGAGGACTGCCCTCCGACTATCTGCGTCTCATCGGTGTTGTGGTGCAGCACGCGCCCGTAGCGCTCAATGTACATCTTGCACAAGGCGCGGGAAACGCTCTCAGAGAGCCCGTCCGCGATGCTGTCAGGATGCCCGATGCCCTTGCGCTCCACGAGCTCGACCTGCTGCTTCTCCACCGGCGTGTACTCGATCTTCTCGACGATTATGTTCTTGGTCATCTGATGGTCACCTCGTTGACGTACCCCGGTGTCCAGAATGGGCCCGAGGGCGCGATAGGGCTCGAAAAGATTCCACAGATATATACCTGATTGCATAAAATATTCATATGTGAATATGAATCCAAGACCATATGAAGTTCCCAGAGGTCACGGAGATCAGG
>JALOTM010000122.1 GCA_025457905.1 Methanomassiliicoccales archaeon | reverse complement strand
CGGCAACAAGATACACCTGTCCTTCGAGCGCCATGGTCGGATGCAGGGCGTGTTCTTCGACTTCGGCATCAACTACCATAAGCTGGGCGACTACTACCAGGAGTTCCTCCAGCCGCGCGGGGCCAGGGGGATCCACGACCATGTGCGCATGGGCCTGGTCCCCTTCATCCGCAACTACCGGCCGGACATGGTCCCAGAGGACCTGGACCTGAGCGGGGCGCCGGAGCTGGAGGTGGCGGCGGTGATGGTCTCCCACGCTCACATGGACCACATGGGGCACGCGGCCCTCCTGGCCTGCGAGACTCCCTTGGTGTGCTCCCCTACCACGGCCGCGGTGATGAAGGCCATGAGGGACCTGGGGCAGGGCGGGTTCGAGTCGGAGTGCCCCTACACCAACATCAGGTGCTCGCGCAGCCGGGACGGCCGGGTGCTCTCCTCGGACCGCGGCAAGACCTTCCAGGGCCGGGACCTCGTGCTCACCGAGGATTGGCAGGCAGGCCTGGAGGAGCTGTGGACCAGGAGCTCGGCCAAGAGCAAGAGCATCGAGGGAGGGGGGCTGCTAGAGCGGGGCGCACTGGACTTGGAATTCGAGGCCTTCCCTGTGGACCACTCCATCTACGGGGCCACGGCCTATGCCGTGCGAACGGAGATCGGCTACGTCGTCTACACCGGCGACCTGCGCGCCCACGGCCGCCAGGGAGAGCGAACCTGGGAGTTCGTGGAGAGGGCGGCCTCCCTGGACCCGGTGGCGCTGGTGATCGAGGGCACCACCACCAGCAGGGCGGAGGCGGGGGGCACCAGCGAGGGCTCGGTGCGGGACGTGTGCCTTAGGGATGCCAGCGTGGAGAAGGGGCTGGTGGTGGCGGACTTCTCGGCACGGCACTTCGAGCGCCTGGAGACCTTCATGTCCATCGCGGCGGAGACCGACCGCAGGCTGCTGGTAACCGCCAAGGACGCCTATTACCTATGGGCCCTGGGCTGCGCCGACGGCGTGGACCGCCTACGCGGCCTCGGGGTGTACGACGCCCTCAGGGCCTCCAAGGACGGCGCCGAGGCGTTCGCGCGCGATCTCATCCCCGATGCCCTGGTCGACCCGAGGGAGGTGGCGGCCGAGCCCGGCCGTTACATCCTGGCCTTCTCCTTCCACGACATGGGCAACATGCTGGACATAAGGCCGGAGGGCGGGACCTACTTGTACTCGAGCAGCGAGGCCTACAGCGAGGAGCAGGTGATCGACTTCCGCCGGCTGCATCAGTGGGTGACGAGGTTCGGGCTCAAGGTGAAGGGCTTCGGCATGGAGGTGGGGCAGGGCGAGCTGGTCCCGGTCTTCGACCGCCGCTACCATGCCTCCGGGCATGCCCCGGTGGAGGACCTCCTGGCCATGGTCGATGGCATCGGCGCGGGGAAGATAGTCCCGGTGCACACCGAGGACCCCCGCCCGTTCCTCCACGCCAAGGAAGGAGAGGTGGTGGTGCCCAGGCCAGGGCAGCCGATCGACCTCTGATCAGAGGGCCTCGGCCCTGCGCACGTAGGCGTCCACGTCGAACTTCGACCTGGCCCCGGAGAGGCTCATGTAGCGCACCTTCCCGAAGATGGGGCGCGAGGGCCAGGCGCGGTCGTGCACCCCGCCGATGGACCAGGCGATGCCCGTGTAGCCGTTGGGGTCGCGCCCGTCGAGCTCGTAGCGGTCGTTTAGGCGGACGGCGATGCGCATGGCCTCCTCCGGGCCCGAGCACCATTCCAGGGTCTTCTTGGCCCAGTACATGCGCAGGTAGCCGTGCATCTTGCCCCGCAGCACCATCTCCCGCTGCGCCGCATTCCACAGTGGGTCGTGCGTCCTCCCGGCCTCCAGCTCCGCCTCGGCGTAGGCGTGCTCGCGCCTGTCGAAGCGGTGCTGGTCCAAGGAGGCCTTGGCCCATTCCGGGAAGCAGCCCGGGGTGTCGTAGTCCGGCGCATGGAGGCAGAAATTGTCGGAGAGCTCCCGTCGGACGATCAGCTCCTCCAGGAAGGCCTCCTTGTCTTCCTGGGGGGCGGATGACGATCTCACCTCCCAGGCGGCGCGCTGCGGCGAGAGCTGCCCGAAGTGCAGGTAGGGCGATAGCCCCGATTGGCCGTCCCTCAGGGGGTCGTTGCGCGCCTCGGCGTACCCAGGGAGGCGGCGCGCTACGAAGTCCCTCAGGGCCGTGAGCGCCGCGCGCTCTCCTGGCCTGGCCCAGCTCACCTCCTCGACCCCACGGTCCACCTTGAGCGCGCGCCTCGCGGCCTGGATGTCGCCCGTAATGCCGTCCCGCCAGGGAATTGACGGGGAGGGCAGCGGGTTGGGCCTGGAGAGGAACGAGGGCAGCAGACGGCGGAGCTTGGGGCGGAAGGTGGCCGCCGAGTACTCGCGCTTGGGGGAGGCTTGCCAGCAAGGTACGATGTTGTGCGCGTCCACCTCGTATGCCGGGATGCGCGCCGCCTTGAGCACGGCCTCCTTCCAGGTCAGCTTGAGGCGGAGGGGGTCGAAGTCCGTCACCAGCAGGGCGGCCTCCACGTCCGAGATCAGCCCGGGCAGCTCCCTCTCCGGGCTCCCCGTGAGCAGCTGGAAGCCTATCCCCCTCCCCTCAAGGGAGGACCTCACCTCCTCCAGTCCCCTGAGCATGAATCCATACTGCCTGATGGTGGCTCCCAGGAACTGAGGTGAGAGGCAGAAGCAGGAGAGGACCGGGAGGCCAAGCTCCCTACCCTTGGCCACGGCCAGCTCCAGGGAAGGGTTGTCGAGCACCCTCTGGTCCCTGCTCATCCAATGCAGGACGCATCTGCCCTTGGCGGGGCCCTGGCGCAAGGCCCTCGACCTGGCCTCCGCCGAGACGGGGGTCATGGCCTGCAGATGGCGAGGGCGGCGCTTAAATCGTTCTGCTCGCGGGGGCCGCATGGACGAACCAGCGCCGCTCCCGGAGGTAGTGATGATATGCCAGATCGGAGCGGTGGATGCCTGCCGCCAGCAACGCCGCGAGCGGCAGCAGGAGAGGCTGGCCCAAGAGGAGGAGGCCGGTCGCCGCCGTGATGGCCGCTCCGACCGCCAGGGGCAGGAAGACCAGGCGATGGCGCCTCTCGGCCCTCCTCGTCTCGGCCACCAGGGCCTCGCTCGGCCAGGGAGGGGACAGCACGGCGGAGGACAGCGCCGAGGAGAGCAAGCAGGCCTGGAACATGGAGTCCCGGGTGCGCCTCTTGGGCGTGAGGGAGCGTAGGCACATGCTCACGAACATAGGCGAGGGCAGCGCGTACTCGCCTCCCAGGTGGATGGCCCTCGGGGCGGCCTTCCTCCTGCCCAGCTCCTCCTCCCTGCGGTCGTGGAAGATGTGGAAGGGGCCGACCGCCACGCTCCCGTCCTGGACGTAGTGGAGGGCGCGCCCGAGGCACCAGACGGCGTCCTCCTCCCTGCCCTCGAGATGGGCCGCCCTCGCCTTCCAGAGCAGACCCATGATGAACCTGCGGCGGGGATGGTGGTGGCGTATCCTCTGCCGGTAGGGTAGGGCGTTCCTGTCCAGGCGGACCACCTTGTCGCCCTCGCGGTCGGGTTGGAGCACGCCAGCCTTGAGGACGCCCCTCAGCTCGGGAGGCAGCGAGAGCTCACGGGCCACGGAGCTGGCGATGTCCACGTGGTTCCTCCACTTCATCCTCGTCCCGGGCGGACTTTATGTAGCATTTAATATATTAATCCTCGATTCGCTCAGTCCGAGGCCGGCTCTGCCCGGTGCGGTGAGGCCCCGTCCTCGGGCGAGGGGCGCTGCTTGGGCCTCCTCAGGCGCCTGATGCCGAAATAGATGAGGACGCCCGCCAGCGCCACCAGGAGGAGGCCGAGGGCCAAGAGCTCGGGGCTGAGGGTGCTGATGGCGCCGTAGTCGCTGGCCCCGTTGAGCGGGTCCCCGGCGGGCGTGGCCGCCTCGCCCGCCCTTAGGCCCATGCTCCCCAGGCTCGTGAGGAAGGCCCCCGCCGCCCCTGTGACCAGGAGTGCCGAGAGCCCGAAGACGATGACGATCTTGGTGTTCTCGCCCGGGGAGATGACGTCCCTGGCCTTCCAGGAGAGGCCGTAGTAGACGAAGCCGTGGTCCTCGAAGCGGACCACCAGCTCTCCCTCCTCCAGCTTCTTGAGGTGCCGGTGCACCGCCGCCTTGTCGATGTCCAGCTGGTCGGCGAGCTGGGCCACCGTCCGCCGCTGGGGGTGCAGGGCCTTGAGTATCTCCATGCGGCTGTCCGAGGCCAGGGCGAAGAGCGCCTTCTTGTCCAGCTCGACCTTCATCTTGGTCCCCGCGTAGCTAAGGGCGGAGGTGGTGCTTAACC
>JALOTM010000121.1 GCA_025457905.1 Methanomassiliicoccales archaeon | reverse complement strand
GCTGATGCTGGGGAGCCTTCTAGTCCTCTTCATGGTGCACATCGCGGAGTTCGTATACCCGGGGTATAGTGTCTCGGAGAACTACATCAGCGACCTCGGCGTCGGGCCCTGGCCCTCTTGGGCCATCTTCAGCGTCGGGGTGATGGCCTTCGGCCTGATCGCCCTGCTGGTGGCGGCATTGCTCTATAAAAGGATGAAAGGGCCTCTGTGGCTCTTCCTGGCCATAGGGGGCGTGGGAGCGGTGGGCGTGGCCTTGTTCAACGAGGACACCGGAGCCCCCCACGTACTGTCCGCGTTCCTGGCCTTCCTCTTCGGGAACCTCGCGGCCATAGCCTCCTATAAGGTGACGCGCCCTCCCTTCTCCTTCTTCGCCCTGGCGCTGGGGATGACGGGCCTGGGCGCGCTGGTGCTCCTGGGCCTGGGCGTGTACCTGGGTCTGGGCGTGGGCGGTATGGAGCGCATGATCTTCTACCCTGTCGCCTTCTGGGCGCTGGCCTATGGGGCCTACCTCTGCTCGGAGGGGTCGAAGGGCCATTGATGGAGGTCCGAGCGAATTCCACAGGGATGGGCATCGCTGCCTCTGCATAACGACAGGCTCGTGGCCACGCCTCGATCCCCCTTCATCCTACTCCTTGTGACATCAGGGAGGTGCGGAATCCCTTCAGGGACTACATCCTCTCTTCGCGGCCATGTAGCTTGACTCGACGAGGTCCAGGCGGCAGCGCACCTCGTCGTGGCCGAGGCCGAAGATGGCCTCGAACTCATGCGCCTGCTCCTCGAAGGCCCTCTCATCGCCCAGGCCTGTCCTCAGCATGACGACCTTCTTGTAGGACATGGACTCGAAGATGATCTTGGCCTCCTCGGGATGGTCGGGGTCGTGCAGCAGCTGAGTCTCATACATGAAGTCGCGCCAGTGTGAGGCCCACATCGTGTTCAGGGTGTACCCGCCGTCGTCTTGGATAATGAATTCCCGGTACTCCTCCGTCCCGCCCAGGACCGCGCCGATGCAATCGTCAACGACCAGGCCCTTGGCGTCCCGGAGGATGACCAGGGGTTTGTCGAACTCTCCCGCCGCCCTGTCCAGTCCACGGAAGGCGTTCCCGCAAAGGCCATAGAAGATGAGGATGGAGTCGCAGAAAGAGCTGAGCTGGTGCGCCTGCATCAGCACCTCCTCCCTCAGCTGGGGCGGGCTCTGATGGAGCCCGATGGGGTTCAGTACCACGATCGCCGTCAAGCCCTCTTCCGATATCGAAGAGCGAGAGGCCTCCATGCTCACCACCTCCGCCTTCTTTCCGGTCCCGGCCATTTTGTGTGCCAGCTCCATGGCGCAGGGGGTTTCCACAACTGCCACGGCCTTCAATTCCGGGTCCTTGGTCAGGACGTGAACTATCTCGTCCTCCAGCACCTGGCAGCCGATGATGGCCAGGACCCTCCTTGGGCCTGAGAGGCTGCCCAAGGGCTCATCCCCTGGGGGCAATGGCCCGCTTGGTGGCCTGGGCCATGGCCTGAAGGTTCCTCGTGGGGGTCTGCAGGGCCAGACCGCACCCCGGGGAGACGGCGTCCACCCCTTCCCGGATGCACAGGTCCACATAGTCTGCCACCTCTTCGGTCCCGCCCTTCAGGAGGAGGGTCGTGGGCGAGATGTTCCCGAGGACGGCCGTCCCCTTTGCCAGCGCTTTGGCTCGGAGGATTGGCACCTCATGGTCGATGCTGATCCCGTTGGCACCGCTCTGCGCCATCAGGTGCAGGATGTCAGTTGTATCGCCGCATATGTGCAGCACCAATGGGATGCCCAGCTTTCCCGCCTCCTTGCAGACCTTGGCCTGATAGGGCAGGGCGAACTCCTGATATTCGGAGGCGGTGAGGAAATCACCGCTTGCGAACGAGTCCACCATGGCGATGACGTCCGCTCCCGCCTCATATGCCGCCTCGGCATAGGCCACCGCGAAGGCCTTGGCCTTGAGCATCACGGCCTTGAGGAAGATGGGGTCGTGGTACATGTCCATGAGCGCCGTCTGGTCGCCGATGAGCTGGAAGCCGAGCATGTGGGGGGAGACTATGCCGCAGATGACTGGCAGATTGGGTGCCCTGGACCTCAGGGAGCGGATGGCCTCGAGCACCACTGGCGCTCTTCCCTGCCTGCGGGGTTCTGGCACATCCATGCCCTCGAAGTCCTCGCGCCTCGGCACCCTCTCGCTCAGGATCATTGGCCGGCGCCTGAGCTTCTGGTCGCTTGTGAGGGCTCCGAAGGCCGATGCGTCCACGGAGGCCTCGAAGGGCACCCTCACGCTCTCGAGCCCACCGTGCTCGTGCGCCGCGGAGGCCAGGCGGGCCATGACCCGGGGGTCGGCATGGGCCTCGGGCCAGAACGCTCCAGATGCGGCCATGAGCTCCAGGGTCCCGGTCTGCATGGGGCAGATGCAGGGAGGCCTGTCCACCGGGGACCTCCGCAGCACCGCCAGGAACCTCTCCTTCTCGTCCATGGGCATCACTGGGTCTTGGGCGGGATTAGCACCAGCCTGCGGATTCCGTAGAGCAATGAGAGGATGACCACCGCCACCGTGAGCGCTATGCCCATGATGTAGAGGAAGAACATGCTGGCATCACCGCCCTGTTCGATGGCCGTGGCGGCATTGGCGATCCCCGCCTGCATGGAGACCACGACCACTGCGAAGATGCCCACGAAGACGCCGAAGGTCTCGATCACCCTGACGAAGTAGGTCCGGATGACCTGGTCGTGGTCGGCGATGCGCTTCCTCATCTCCGCCATGTCCCCCTCCAAGGCCTTCTGGCTGGCCTCGAGGTTCTGGCGCATGGTCTCCAGGTCCCCCTTGATCCGGTCATAGGTTTCGATGAGCCGCGACTCGATCTCCTTGGCCGAGATTACGCCCTTGACCTCCTTCTCCTCCAGCCCCTGGAGCCTCTCGATCCCGGTGGAGGTTATCTTGAGCCTCCTCGTCTCGGTCCTGCCGAAGGGCGCTTTGATGATGGTCTCCTCCAGGAGGCCGCTGTCCCTGAGCACCACGATGTCCTTGGTTATCTGCTCCACACTGGCATCCTTTAGGACCTTCTGCACTGCAGCGATAAGGACGATGTCATCCACCTTGATCGGGTAGAACTCCCTAAGGCTCTTCAGGACCTGCTTCTGGATCTCCGTGTCCGCGCCTTTCTCGTTTGCCATATCCCCCACCGGCCGGATCGAGGCGCACGCCTCGACGGTATGGCATTCAGCGGGCACGATATAATTACCTTTTGACCGCCTAGCATAATCAAAGTGAGGAGGAGGAGCGGGAACGGATCTCCTTCAGGTCCTCCTCCACCTGCTCCCAGTCCGGGCACTCCAGCACTTCGTCCTCGACGCAGTACGAGTTGTCTGGGATTGGCTCATTGAAGCGTATCACGAGTATCCGGAAGGCCCCTTCCGAGAATCCTTTCGATTTGGGGGTGGCCACGACCGAGGCCCCCATTCCGTTGGGGAAGCGGAATATCTTGTGGATGCGCTTGCCCTCCATGCAGCCGCAGGTGCACTTGGCGTTGAGATCCACCTCGTAATGGGAGAGATCCATATGGGCACCTTGTGGCCGTATTCATGGCCCGCCTAGATAAACGGTTCGCCGGGACACACATAATGTTTATATCCTGGCCGCACGAGAGTAACCAAGCATGGGGAAGACGGGAGCCATGGGCATATTGGGTTGTACCATACTCCAGGAAGAGCTCTTGTACGTGCTCTCCAGGGACGAGGAGATAAGGAACCTGGTGGTGATGGAGGGCGCGTCCGGGGAAGCCTTCCATCATCGGGCCCGCGAGGTCCTTCCGGTACTGACGCACATACTCATACCCTACGAGCACCTGGACGACGTGGAGGCCTGCGAAGGCTTGACCGTGATCGTGGACATCAAGGAGACCTCCTTGCACCGGGACCCCAAGGCCTTCAGGGAGGAGGTCCGGTGCATATGCCGTGCGATGAGGGACCATGTCAGCTCCATTCTGCTATTCTTCGGTCTCTGCCGGAATGCTTTATGGAAAATGCACGAATTCTCCAACGAGCTTGACGTCCCCATCATGATCCTGGAGGACCGGGAGGGCCATGAGGTGGACGACTGCTTCGGGGCGGTGATGGGGGGCAAGCGCATCTACCTCAAGCACATCCTGGAGCATCGAGGGACCCTCTTCATCATCCCTGGATATGCCGAGCATTGGGCGAGGAAGCTCGGCTCGAAGGACGTGGTAAAGGCCTTGGAGGCCTATAACGACCTCCGCTTCGTCTTCGAGCGGCTGGGCTATGATAAGGTCCTCCGCATCGATACGCACCTCGGAGACCAGGACGACTTCGAGAAGAAGGTGA
>JALOTM010000120.1 GCA_025457905.1 Methanomassiliicoccales archaeon | reverse complement strand
CCGTGACCTTCGGCACGGAGGTGCGGACCCCGCAGGCGATCATGACCTTGGGGGCATGGATCTGCTCCTCACCGGCCTGGAGGGTGCGGTCCCCGATGAAGCGGCCTCGGACATGGTAGAAGTCCATGCCCTTATCGGCGGCGACGCCCTTCTCCATGCTCCCTCGGTCGCCCAGGACCAGGTCCCACATGCGTTTGCGCACCAGCTGGAAGTCCATTCCCTCTATCTTCGCACTGACGCCTATGCGCGCACCATCCTCCAGCTCCCGAGCGAGATTGGCGGGCTCGATCAGGATCTTGCTCGGTATGCATCCTCGGTTGAGGCAGGTGCCGCCCAGCGGTCCGTCCTCGACCACGGCCACCCTTAGGTTCTGTCCTCTTGCCCTGGAGGCGACGTTCAGGCCTGCCCCGGATCCGATGACGATGAGATCATATTCCCTCATCCAGCTCTCCTCGGTTGGATATGCGAGGGGCTCAGCATTAAGCGTTTTCGATTTATCAAGGCTCAATCGGGAGGATAGATGATGCACTTGCGCCCGCAGGATTGAGCTCGGTTCTTGGAGAGCATCCCCGCTTCCATCCAGGCTGCATCCATCACCGCCGCGGGCACCAGGCAGTTGGCGCTCATCCTCACGTCCTTGAAGACCTCCCACAGCTTGCTGGATTTCTTGTCTGAAATATCGGATAGGCTCAGCTTGCCAAGCCTATCGATGAACTCCCTCACATTGACGCAGTCCGTCTCCGCCCTGACCTCGAACTCCATCTCAGGAGTCATCTCCACCTCGATTAGGTGCTGCTTACCGCACACCGTCATATCCACTTTCACACGGGAGGTCATATTATCCAGGGCTGATCGAGATGTGGATATTTACGGGTTCCATGCCAATTTCCCTAGGGCGACAGGCTCTTAACATCGTAACAGCAATCTCACCCCAGGGATCCATTGAGCACCAATGAACAGAAGTGCGATTCTGAGCCTGGTCCGGTCATGATTTACGCTTGTTCCTGCGGTTCCAACGTAGGACAATTGGCCAACGAAGCGACGCGGATGAGCTCATTGGAAGGGGTGGGGAGGATGGCCTGCCTGCCCGGATTGGCCACCATGATGGACACCTCGCTCAAGGCGGCGGGCACGGCTAGGAAGATTGTCGTCGTGGACGGCTGCAGTATGCTGTGTGGCAAGAAGATCGTGGAGGCCTCGGGCCATCGCGTGGATGAACAGGTCGTGATCACTGAGCTAGGAGTGGTCAAGTGCATGGACCTCCATCTGAGGCTCGAAGACCTGGAGAAGGTGAAGGCGGCGATCAAGGCCAAGGTCACCTGAACTGACTCCTCATCGAGGTCTTCATTGCCAGGTGCCGGCCCAAGATCCAGGTAAGCAGGCAGCGGCGAATCTGGACTCGAAGGTCGATATGAATGTCGACCCAGCCCTCGGTTCCATTCGGAGCTGGGGCGTTCCATCGTTGCCCTCCCAGACATCAACGGCGATCCTCCTCTCAATTAAGCTGATAGGCGGTGAGGAGCTCGCTGCCATCTTGTTGTCGATAGCTCGTCGGCATGATTGATTCCTTTTGTGCTCTCCGGTGCTTTTACCAGAGGTCATTGGCCGCGCAGGAAATATTCCAATCATACATTTTATGATTCTAATAGACATTCATTTATATCAATATCTGTGAAATATTCATTTGTCTTGTTAGTAATCTATTTATTATACTTTTATCTATCACTTTGCCGGTATATCATACAAATGATGTGTGTTATGCCTCCAAACTTCGGGGGAGAGCGCCCCTTGCCCCCCAATGGGCCTCCTCCCCCACCTAAAGAAATCCAACAGAGGTGCAAGATTGGCAGTCGATGCAGGCAACACGGCATGGGTCCTAATCTCCGCGGCCCTAGTTTTCATAATGACCCCCGCGGTGGGGTTCTTCTACGGAGGTATGCTCGGAAAGAAGAACGTGCTATCGATCCTCGGTCAGACCATCATCATCATTGGCATGGTGACTCTCATATGGGTGACGGTGGGATTCACACTGGCGTTCGGCGGGAACGGTCAGGATCTGATCGGTAACTTCGATTGGATCATGCTAGACAAGGTGGGCATCGAGCCCTTGGCCCCCTATGACTTCACCAGCGTTCCCGGGATCCTCTTCATGATGTTCCAAGGAATGTTCGCCATCATCACGGTAGCATTGATCATAGGTGGCGTGGCCGAGAGGATGAAGCTCAAGGCCCTGGTGATCTTCCTGTTCGTTTGGACTCTGGCCATCTATATCCCTGTCGCCCACTGGGTATGGGGTGGAGGATGGATCGCGCAGCTCGGAGCGCTGGATTTCGCCGGCGGCACGGTGGTGCACATCACCGCGGGCGTCTCTGTCCTTGCCGCGGTACTAGTACTGGGCAAGAGGAGCACCCTGAGCAATGGTGGCGTGGAGATGGCCCACAACATCCCCTTCGTCGTTCTCGGCGGCGCCCTGCTTTGGATAGGTTGGTTCGGTTTCAACGGGGGCAGCGCCTTGGCAGCGGACGGGATAGCGGCCAACGCCTTCGTGGTCACCATGGTGGCAGGAGCCACCGCTGCTGTGGTCTGGGGCATTGTCAGCTGGCTGCACCTAGGGCGTCCAGGCGTCCTGGGGATGATCTCGGGGGCGATTGCTGGACTGGTGGCCATCACTCCCGCCTGTGGATATGTGAACGTCACAGGTGCCATAGTCATAGGCTTAGGTGCCGGTGTCTTCTGCTATGCGGGCATCCTCCTTAAGAAGAGGTTCGACTACGACGACGCGCTCGATGTGTTCGGTGTGCACGGTGTAGGAGGAACCTGGGGCGCCATCGCCACCGGGCTCTTGGCCACTGGAACCCTGGCATCCAGCTCCCAAGGGTTGCTCTACGGCGGTGGGTTCGACCTTCTGGTCTCCCAGCTGATCGCCGTGGTAGTGGTCTACGCCTTCGCATTCTCGGTCACGTTCGTCATCCTGAAGGTGATGAAGATGGTCATGGTGGTTCGCGTGACCAAGGAGGAAGAGCGCATCGGTGCGGACATCATCCAGCACGGGGAGAACGCCTATTCGTGAGGTGAGCAGATGATGAAGGTTGAAGCGATTATCAGACCAGAAAGGTTAGGCGCGACCAAGTCCGCACTGGAGGAGAAAGGCATACATGGGATGACAGTGACCGAAGTCCACGGCCGCGGTGAGCAGAAAGGTCTGGAATTCACGCACCGCGCAGGTAAATTCCGCGTGGACATGCTGCCTAAGGTCAAAGTGGAGATCGTGGTCAAGGACCATCAGGTGGACGTCGTGGTTGATGCGATATGCACCTCTGCCAGGACGGGAGAGGTGGGGGATGGGAAAATCTTCCTGATCCCTGTGGAGAAGGTGATCAGGGTCAGGACCGGTGAGGCTGAGGATTGAAGACGACCTCCTTATGTGGACAAACTTCTTCCCAAACCATTTATTTTTTATGTGACCAATAAAAGAGCCCGTCGCTCCCCCTATGTCTGAACGCAAGCCTTCTCCATGAGCGCCTCCAAATGGGCCGAACCTCGCTCTGGATGGGAGTTCTGTGCCCTCACGAACTCCTGGAGTTTGGCAAGCGCCCGCCCACTATCGATGATGCTGTGCGCCCTTTGATAGGCGTCCTCGAGGCTCTGAGCCCGTCTCATCATATAGAGGATGGGGGCCGCGTTGAGGCAGACGATGTCCCTCCTTGAATTCTGTTCCTCGCCTCCGAGGATGCGCAGGAAGTGCACCGCCTCCTCGTCCCGGTTGAAGGAGCAGACCAGCTCGCGCTCGTCCGCCCGGATGACGCCGAATTGGCGTGGCTCGAGCGCATAGGCCTCGATTTCCCCGTCGCCGGTCAATTCTGCCACCAGCGTATTCCCCAGTGTGGAAATCTCGTCCATGCCCTTGGTGCCCTCTTTATTTAGGCCATGGACCACTATGGCGCCCTCGTAGCCTATCTCGCGCATGGTCTCGGCCACTGGCACCACAAGGTCGCTCGCATAGACGCCCCTGACGCCAAACGTGGGGGCGGCCGGATTGGCGAGAGAGCCGGCCATGTTGAGGATGGTCCCGAACCTTATCTGGCCCAGAATGCGGGACAAGGCCATGGGGTGCACCTTGGCGCTCATGCCGTTGAAGATGCCGATGCCGCATCTCTCTATGCTCCACTTCACGAGCTGAGGGTCGCACTCCACATCGACGCCAATGGCCTCCAGGATGTCCACAACACCGCACTTGGATGTGATGGCCCGAGCGCCATGCTTGGCCAGGACCACGCCGTCCGCCCTTGATCGTGTCGAGCTCGAATATGGCCTGCCACGCTGCGGCCAGCTCAGCGGGCGTCGGTCCCTTGGCGGTGATGGCCGCTAGGAAGGCTCCCTGCTGCAGTGCTGGCTGTTCGTCCAGGAGCACCTCCCGGAACATCTCGAACGTCTCCGATCTGGTTAGGTCGTGTCCCTTTAGTAGGGCGTCCACCTTGAGCCCGAACGATCTCAACTTGTCCTCCATGCTTGCACCCTCAGAACCCGGTCACTGTTGCCTTCATCCCTCTTCTTGACTCAGCGTAGGCGAGACCCTGGAGTATTCTATCCAAGGCGAGTCTTTTAGTGATGAGCCAATCCGCGTCCACGCTTCTGTTGGCTAAAAGGGCCAGTGCTTCCTTGCAGTCAGCGCTCCTGCATCCATAAGACCCCACCATGCTCCGCTCCCAATAGTGCAACTGATTAAGGTCGACGCTGGTGACCGAGCTCTCCCTGGCAAGGCCCGAGAAGATGGACAGCCTTCCCCTAGGGGCGAGCAGCCCGATCATCCCTTGGTCGATGGGGGCTGCGGATGTTGCCATGAGGATGGCGTCGACCCCCTGCCCCTGCTGGGCCTCCCTGATGATCTCGTGCCAGCCCTCCTTGGGGTCGACCACCATATCGGGATCGACATGGGCCAGAATGGCCCTCCTGGGCGCTTCCGTTTCCACGACGGCCACCATATTGGCGCCCCGATGACGGGCCAGCATGGCGTGCAATGCTCCCAGGGGACCTCCGCCGATGATGGCGACGGAATCGCCCCTGCCGACGCCTAGGGAATCCTGGGCGTTGATGCAGCAGGCCAGGGGTTCTGCGAGCGAGGCCACATCTGAGCCCAGGCCGTCGGGGACGGGGTTCACACCTCCCCGGTCCACACAGCCCTTTGGGATGGCCATCATCTCGGCGAAACCACCATCCAGGTTGAAGCCTAGGACGCCCACGCTCGGGCAAAGGTTGTCCAACCCCTTCATGCAGACGGGGCACGAGCCGCATGCGCTCCCCGGCCAGACCTGGACACGGCTTCCTTCATGAGCTTCATCCGTTCTTGATCTCACGACCTTTCCGACCACCTCGTGCCCAAGGATGCGAGGATAGATCAGGTCCCTGTGGCCTCGCCGATGCATCTTGACGTCGGAGGCGCAAATGGAGCAGGCCTCGACCTCGATCAAGAGCCCTCCGTCAGGGCATTCGGGGCAAGGGACGTCCCTAACCTCGATATCGCCGGGGGCTTTCAGCAGGGCAGCTCTCAGGAGATCACCAAGCGTCAGTTGGATTATACATCCAACTATTTAATCATCGCTCTTAGCCAGAAGGAAGGAATTTGTACGATTGGAATCACCTATTCCATGGCTGCCGTATGCTCACGGATAGTCGGGATCGAGATCGAACTTCAGCAGCAAGCGCGCCTCCTCGTCATATATGAGGAGGACGTCATCCTTGACCTCGTAGCTCGCGGCGGCATTTAGGCATTTGAAGTAATCGGCCTCCTGGTCCATGATCTCAGGGGGATCGGAACAGAACATCAGCGTGGAGGCAACAGGCCCGATCTTCATTCTGTTTCCGACCACATTGCAACTGGCCATGAGGCGGTTGCAGCCGCCGCTGCCGGCGATCCTACCTTCGGCGAAGAACATAAGGTCGGCCTTCTTGCCAGGGATGGCCGTGCTCATGATCCCATTGCTGTCCCTGTAGGTCGCCAGAAGCCATCGCTTGAAAGGACCCAGTGAAGGGTCTATCCATGATGTCTCCTCCATCCAAAATCACCCTCCCTCAGCTCGAGGCGCTGAGCATTTCCAGCAAACGAGGTTCTTGCCGAGGTTCATGGCATCGCATCCGCACTTCCACATGCCCTGGAAATCGTAGGTGTCGCAAACGGCGCATTTCGAGGGTCTCGATGCCTTCTCGCCCATGCTCATCCAAGAGGGTTCTCGCTTCCCACTACAAATCCTTTACCAGAGATACAACGGGCACATGCTTTCTATCCGCAGGGCCTCACCTTATCCTGGGGAGACACCTTCCAGTCTCCATGGAGTAATGATGGTAATCGTCTCCGAACTTCTCCCTCATCATCCTCTCCT
>JALOTM010000119.1 GCA_025457905.1 Methanomassiliicoccales archaeon | reverse complement strand
GACCCTGCCCGGGCGCTGAGGGAGATGGCACGGGTCTCGCGGCGCTGGGTCGCCTGCCTGGCCGAGCCGGACTATGAGGCGAGCATCTGGCACCCCGCGGAGCTGGAGGGGCTTCGCACGCTCATCGTCCAAGGCGTCCGCGAGGCGGGAGGGGACCCGGCGATGGGGCGCAGGCTCCGCCCGCTGCTCTCGGCACAGGGCATGATCGCCGAGGTGGGGGTGCATCCTGGCATCTGGAGCCTGGAGCTGGAACGGAGGGAGCAGGACAAGGAGATGGGTTGGGCCCGGTCCCTGCTCCCTCGAGGGGCGGGGAGGAGGCGGGAGGACCTGATGTCCTCATGGGCCGAGGCATTGGAGGAGGGGACGCTGCTCCGCTTCCACCCGGTGTTCTATGCCTTGGCCGAGGTCCCTCAGACCGAGGAGCGGGCGTCCAGGCATAGGTAGTCGCCATGTTCCCTGGCCAGGGGACAGCCGCCCCCGCATAGGTCCTTGAGCTCGCAGTCCGAGCACTTGCCATCTAGGTACCTGCGCTCCCGGATGTCCTTGCACAATTGGTTCCCCCAGATGTCCTTCCAATCGTCGTGGATGATGTTTCCAAGCGAGCGGTAGTAGCTCTGGCAAGGGAGAACCTCGCCGTCGGGCTCGATGGCCATGTTGAGCGCGCAGGCGGTGCACTGCTTGATCCCCAGGCCCAGATTGACAGGGTTCAGCTCGCAGTAGGGCGTGGGCGTGAACCAGGTGAGCCTCAGCCCCAGCTCGCCCGTCAGCTGCTTCAGCCTCAGAAGCACGGGCTCCAGCTCGGAGCATTCCAGGCCCTCGGCGTCCTTGCCCTTTCCGGAACGGATGATGCCGTTGAAGGCCACGTTCCTGACCCCCAGGCCGGCCAGGAAGCGGAGGGTGTCCTCGACGTGGTCGCAGTTGGAGCGCATGATGGTGGTGTTGGTGCTGACGTACACGTCCTCGGCCAGGGCGGCCTTCAGCCCCTCCACCGTCTGCTTCCATGCCCCCTTGTCGTCGACCAGGCCGTCGTGCACCGTCTCCTTGTACGACAGGACGGTGATCTGGATATGGTCCAGCCCCTTCTGGACGAGGCCGCGCAGGTACTGGCGGTCCCGGAGCCTGCGGCCGTTGGTGACCAGGCCGGTAATCTGGCCGTAGCGCTCGGAGACAGAGATGAGCTCGTCCAGGCCGGGATAGAGCGTGGGCTCTCCCCCGGTGAACACAATGTGCGGGATGCCCAGGTTCCATAGTTTCCCGATGACCGCCTTCCATTGGTCCGGCGTGAGCTCCTCCTTGCGCTTGGGCTCGTTATAGCAGTGCAGGCAGCGGTTCTGGCACCTGTAGGTGAGGGCCAGGTCCATGCGGTAGGGCGCGGGGAGGTCGTCCAGTCCATATGTCGGGCGGTCCGAGCCCATGTGCCCCAGGACATCGAGGTCGCCCTTGACGAAACCATCCAGCTTCCTCTTCGTGGAGAGGTAGTCCTCCTTGGCCCGGGCCTCGTCCAGGTTCCTGTAGCGGCGCATCATGTAGCGGGACATGGACGCCTCGTCACGTCCCTCCAGGGCGCAGCGGACATAGTCGATGGCGGTGCCGTTGAGGAAGAGCATGTTGGAGGCGTCCACCAGGAGCACTCCCTTGTTCTCCGGGTCCACGCGCAGATGGAAGCGGTGGTGCTGCCATTCCCCCTTCCCGTCGAAGCGGTGCACCCCTTGGCCCAGGCCCTCCCCTTTGAGGTCGGACCACCATTGCGAGAGCGTCATCGGCCACCTCCAGCGCAGGCGCAAGCGCAGGCGCAGGCGCAGGCGCAATGCCCGCCGCTGCCGCCATAGGACCGGGCCGCCGGCGGCGGGGGGTTGGTGGCAGGGGCGATCTCGCGCGCCAGCCCGCGCAGGTCCCGGACCACGTTGTTGCTGGCGCTCCTGAGCCTGTTGACATAGTCCTGGGCCAGGTTCCCCCTGAAGGCGTCGGTGGTCTTGCCCACGGTGCCCCCGGTCGACCCCGGTCTAGGGGAGGTGATGATCACCAGGTCGCGCAGCATGCGGTCCTCGTAGCGGCGGTCCAGCATCATCCAGTCGTTCCGCTCCGTCAGGACCTTTGAGAAGTCCTCTGGCGTCCCGGCCGCCTTCACCTGCTGCCAGGCCGTCTCGCATATCCTCTCGTAGTAGGTCTTGGTGGCCTCGACATCGAACCCCTGCAGCTTGACCTGGACCGACTTGATCAGCTTCGTCAGGGCGCCCTTGAGGGCGGTGCGGTCCACGTTGCCGCCTTTGATGGCCGCGAGGTAGTCGGTCTCGTACTCGTAGTCGCCCCTCTCGGCGTTCTTGCGCAAGCGCATGGGATAGGCCTCGGACTCGACCTGGACCTTCCCCTTCTTGACCAGGCCGAACAGTATCATGGTGGCCACCATCTCCAGGGGGCGCTCCAAGGCGATGGCCGCCTCCACGGCGGTGAGGTCTCGCCTCGGGCCTGCCCCGACCACGTCCATCTTAGGCTCGAAGTAGTCCACGGCTCGTCTCTGGGCCCCTCGGACGGCCGAGACGATGCTCACGATGATGAAGGCGACGAATATTAATGGTATGAGCAAGCTGGTGAGGACGCATATGTCCCCCACCAGGTCGATGGGAGGCTCATCCGAGCCAGGCTCGAAGTAGACATCGACGTATTCGCTCGGGAACCCAGCGCCGAAGTCGAAGGCCCCGCTGGCAATGTCCCCAGGGTAGGCGGACTTGTATGACCATGAGGCCACCACCAGGCCCGTGGAGTTGTCCAACGCGATGCTGTCCCATTCCAGCCCTTCTATCCAGAGGGCCGCGGAGGCGTTGTCGAAGCCCTCCGGGAAGATGAAGTTCTCCTCCAACGTCCCTACCGGGCCGACCTGGAAGTCGGAGCTGAACCAGGTCGGACGGAACCTTACTCCCACTGTGTTCAGCACCAGGGTGTTGTTGTACACCATGTGCGGGTTAGTGATGCTGAAGAGAAGCTCGAAGCTCCCCTTGGCGCTGATTGTCGAGGCTAGGGAGGTGCTGAACTCCACGGCCACGCCCGGGCTGACATATGGCGATTCATGGATGGTGGCAGGTGCCACCGAATCGCCCCCCACGATAATCGTGGCCCTGGCAGAGCCCAGGTCGTAATAGTTATTGGGCATCCCGATGTCCACCCCGTCCAGGTATCCGACGTTGGTGAAATGTAAGTAGTAATCGATGTCCACGCTGCCATCCACCAGGGCGGTGACGTTCACCCTCTGCTCGCTAACGGAGAAGGAGTAGCTCTGGGCAGAAGCCCCGGTGACCAACGACCCCACCTGGCCGACTGATGCAAGAACCATGATCGCGGCTAGAGCGAGCAGCCCCGTCCTCGATGAGAAGACCCATGGTCGCGCACCTTTCATGACATCACCACTTGGGGGCTTCCTCTAAAGCATATTTGGTACCGCAGTAGGGGCAGGACACCATTATGCCTCCAGATATCACCTTCAGATCCTTGTCCGACAAGGGGGCGCCGCAGGACTTGCACTGCAGTTGCTTCTGAGTCAACTGCCCAGAGCCCTCCATCTTGACATTGAAGGTCTGGTTGATGAGCTTGGGCTGCGCCGCTTTGATCTTCTCCATGCGGTAACTTACGAAGATGAGGATGATGGCCACTAGGATCATCACTCCGCCGGTTATCATGTTATCCGTCCCCCCAGCTATAACGAACAAGGCACCCAGCAATATCATGACGATGGCGACGAACAGCAACACCGCGGATACTATCTTGCTCATATCCCCCACTGTTGGCTGGACTAATGCTATTCCCAGGTTTAAACCTGATTGCCGTTCCGATGATTGCGAAGCCTGCCAGCGTCCCGTGGGCGAAACATCGTTGAAATGGACCGGGCGCCCTTCGTAATTGATTTTCTTCGTCGGGCCAGTAAGCCCTGTTTCTAAATCGTTTAAAGACCCTGAACGCCGTTAAGACCACGACTCCCTTTTCGGGTCTTGCGTCTTGCTTATATACGCTTAAATAGGAGTATATAAATGACCCTAAGGGAAGGTGTTACCATATCCAAATACAAGATTGAGAACGTGGTGGCATCCACTTCGTTGGGTACCGAGCTAGATCTGCCAGCCATCGCCATGTCCCTCGATGGGTCCGAATACGAGCCAGAGCAGTTCCCCGGCCTCATCTATAGATTGAAGGAGCCGAAGACCGCCATCCTCCTATTCCGCAGCGGCAAGGTGGTTTGCACCGGGGGTAAGAGCCTGGACCAGGTCAAGATCGCCATCGGCAAGGTGACCAAGAACATCGAGAAGATGGGGATAAGACTCAAGTCCGAACCGGTGATCGAGGTCCAGAACATCGTCGCCTCATCGGACCTTGGTCAGAGCATCAACCTCAACGCCATCGCCATAACCCTGGGATTGGAGA
>JALOTM010000003.1 GCA_025457905.1 Methanomassiliicoccales archaeon | reverse complement strand
CGCGAAGGGGGCCGTGGACGTGGGCATAACGGGAAAGGACCTCGTGCTCGAGGCCGGGTTGGACGTCAAGACCGTCTACGACCTGAACTTCGGCCATTGCCGGCTCTCCATAGCCGCCCCGGAGTCCTCGGGCATCGAGGACGTCAAGGACATCAAGGACGGGACCGTGGTGGCCACATCCTTCCCCAACATGGCCCGCAGGTACTTCGAGAAGCACGGCAAGAGGGTCGAGGTGACCACCATCTCCGGGGCCGCCGAGGTCACGCCCCACATCGGCGTGGCGGACGTCATCGTGGACCTGGTGTCCTCGGGCTCCACCCTCAAGGTCAACCACCTGAAGGAAGTGGCGGTCATCGCCAGGTCCAACGCCGTGGTCATAGTCAACGAGGACTCCTACAAGAGGAAGCGCGAGGAGATCGACGAGCTGGTGGCCGCCATCGAGAGCGTGGAGAACGCCGCCAACAAGAAGTACCTCATGGCCGACGTGCCCACCAAGTCGCTGGACGCGGTGCGCAAGTACTTCCCCGGCATCGCCGGCCCCACGGTCATGAACATCGCCGGGCGCGAGGACGTGGTGGCGGTGCACGTGGTCATCGACAAGGACAAGGCCTACGACGCCATCACCAGGCTCAAGAAGCTGGGGGCGACCGGCATCCTGATCGTGCCCATAGACCGCATGGTACCCTGAGGTGATCCCCTGAGGCAAGAGTGGCAGAGATCCACCGTGCGGGACATCCCGCTCTACTACAACCCCAAGGTCTCGGGGCTGCGCATGGACACTTCGACCAACCCCCTGGGGGCCAACCCGGCCGCCAAGGAGGCGCTGCGCGAGTGCCTGGAGATGGACCTGAACCAGTACCCCTCGCCCTATTCCGACGCCCTAAGGGGCGCGCTGGGCCAGCTCTACTCGCTCCCGGCGGACGACTTCGTCGTGGGCAACGGCTCCGACGAGGTGCTGGACATCATATTCAAGAGCTTCCTGGAGCCGGGGGAGTCGGTGGTCCTCCCGTACCCCGGCTACTCGCTGCACTCCTACTTCGTGAAGGTCAACGCCGGGCGGCCGGCCTTCGTCGATCTCGACAGTGACTTCCAGCTGGACGTGGACGCCCTGAACGCCGCCAGGGGGAAGGTGCTGCTGCTCTGCAACCCCAACAACCCCACCTCCAACACCTTCCGGCACCAGGACATCGAGGCCGTCATCGACGGCGTCCCGGACCGCATCGTGGTGGTGGACGAAGCCTACGGGGAGTTCGCGGGCAAGTCCTTCATCCCCGAGCTGGAGGAGTACGAGAACGTCATCGTCACCCGGACCTTCTCCAAGGCCTACGCTCTGGCGGGCATGCGCATCGGCTACGCCGTGTCCAACCCCGAGCTGGCGGGCGTGATGCAGCGCATCAAGATCCCATACTCGCTCAACCGCGTCTCCGAGGCGGTGGCGCTGAAGGCCCTCAGGGACCAGGAGTTCGTGCGGCACAGCGTCAAGGTGGTCAACGAAGGCCGGAGGCAGCTGAACGACGGCCTGAGGAGGCTGGGCTTCGAGGTGTTCCTGAGCGAGGCCAACTTCATCCTCTTCCGGGGGGAGATGGACCACAAGGTGCTGGTCGAGCGCCTGGCCCGGAAGGGGGTCATGATCCGGGACTTCGGGGAGAGGAGGCGACTGGAGAACTGCGTGCGCACCACCATCGGCACGGAGAGGATGAACCAGTACCTCCTGGACAAGCTGGCGGAGGTGCTGCGCGAATGACCGTCAGCATGGCCATCGCCGACTACGGCGTAGGGAACCTGCACTCCATCCGCAAGTCGCTGGAGAACTGCGGCGCCCGGCCCTACATCGTCACCGACATGGAGGAGCTGCTGGAGGCGGAGTGCATCGTGCTGCCGGGGGTGGGGGCCTTCGACAAGACCATGGAGCGCCTGCTGCCCATACGCGGCCGCCTGGTGGAGAAGCTGGATGAGGCCACGCCCTGCCTGGGCATATGCATCGGGGCGCAGATCCTCTTCGAGGGGAGCCAGGAGGGAAGGCAGCCGGGCCTGGGCTTCTACCAGGGCCGGGTGGTCCGGCTCAAGGCGGAGCGGGTGCCGCACATGGGCTGGAACTCGGTGCGCAGTGACGACCTCATCATGGAGGGCGTGGCCTCGCCCTTCTTCTACTTCGCACACTCCTATTTCGGCATGCCCGAGGAGGACATCGCCATCGGCTCCACCGACTACTTCGGCCAGGTGCCCACGCTCTTCCTCAAGGGCAACACCTACGGCACGCAGTTCCACCCCGAGAAGTCCTCGGATTCGGGCATGAGGTTCCTGCGCAACTTCGTGCGCTTCGCGGAGGCCTGCCTATGATGGTCCTGCCCGCCGTGGACATCCTGGACGGCAAGGTGGTGCAGCTGGTGGGGGGCAAGCCCGGCACCGAGCAGATCGTGCTCCCCGACCCCCTGGAGGTCGCCCTGGACTGGGAGAGGAAGGGCGCGCCCATGGTGCACGTGGTGGACCTGGACGGGGCCTTCGGCAGGGGCGGGAACCCCCACCTCATCAGGAGGATGCTGGAGAGCCTGAGGATACCCATGCAGGTGGGGGGCGGGGTGCGCTCCTCGGCCATCGTGGAGCAGTACGTGGCATGGGGAGCGGCCCGGGTCATCGTCGGCACCAAGGCCATCACCGACACCAACTGGCTAAGGGAGGTGGCCACGCAGCATCCGGGCAGGATCGTCCTGGCGCTGGACGTGGCCAAGGGCCAGATCCAGGTCAAGGGCTGGCAGGAGAGCGCCCGCCTGGGCCTAGAGCAGATGTTCGAGCTCATCCGGCCGCTGCCGCTGGCGGCGGTGCTGCACACCGACGTGGACGTGGAGGGGCGGGCACAAGGCATAAATGCGACCGAGGTGCGTAGGTTCGTGGAGCGCTGCCCGCACAAGGTCATCGCCTCCGGGGGCATCAAGGGCCTGGAGGACGTCCGCGCCCTGGAGTCCCTGGGGGCGGAGGCGGCCGTGGCCGGCATCGCCCTGTACACCAAGAGGATCAATCCCGCGGACATCTGGAGGCGAGGAAGATGAGGCGTGAGTCCACCATCGAGCGCAAGACCAAGGAGACCGACATACTGGTGAGGCTGGTGATCGATGGCCAGGGCAAGGCGGAGGTGCAGCTCGACGACCAGTTCCTGCGGCACATGCTGGAGTCCCTGGCCAAGTACGCCTCCTTCGACCTGCGGGTCGAGGGCAAGGGCGACAACGGCCACCACCTCCTGGAGGACGTGGCCATAGTGATGGGCATGGCCATGAGGGAGGCCATCGGCGAAACGCCCATCGAGCGCATCGCCTCGGCCACCGTGCCCATGGACGACGCCCTGGTTACCGTGGCCCTGGACCTCATCGACCGTCCGTACGTGGACATAGACTGCCCAGACCCCCTCTACCACCACTTCCTGCGCTCCCTGGCCATGTCCTCGGGCATGACCCTGCACGTCGTCAAGGTGAGGGGGTTCGACGACCACCACATGGTGGAGGCCAGCGTCAAGGCCCTGGGCCTGGCCCTGAGGAGGGCGCTGGCGCCGAGGGAGGAGCTGCTGTCCACCAAGTCCCGGCCCAAAGTGAGGCGGAACTGATGCTCACCAAGCGCATCATCCCCTGCCTGGACGTGAGGGACGGCGTCACCGTGAAGGGAATCAACTTCGTCAACCTGCAGGAGGTCGGGGACCCGCCGGAGATGGCCTCGGCCTACGAGGTGCAGGGCGCGGACGAGATCGTCTTCCTGGACATCTCCGCCTCCGCCGAGGGGCGCAAGACGCTCATGCACGTGGTGGAGAGGACCGCCGAGCGCCTCTTCGTGCCGCTTACGGTGGGAGGGGGCATCCGCAGCCGCGAGGACATGCGCACCGCCCTCAATGCCGGGGCGGACAAGGTGTCCATCAACACCATCGCCGTGCAGAGGCCGGAGGTCATCGGCGAGTGCGCCGAGGACTTCGGCCGGCAGTGCGTGGTGGTGGCCATCGACGCCAAGCGCGAGGGGGCCAGCTGGAAGGTGTACACCCACGGAGGGCGGAGGCGCACCGACCTGGACGCCATAGAGTGGGCGGCCCGGGCGCAGGAGCTGGGGGCGGGCGAGATCCTTCTCACGAGCATGGACGCGGACGGGACCAAGGACGGCTACGACATCGAGCTCACGGGCAAGGTGGCGGAGGCCGTGGACATACCCGTCATCGCCTCCGGGGGATGCGGGAACGCGGAGCACATCTACCAGGTGCTCTCCCGCACCGGGGCGGAGGCCGCCCTGGCCGCGTCGATTTTCCATTACGGCGAGCTGACCGTCTCCCAGGTCAAGCAGTACCTGAGGGACAGGGGGGTGCCCGTCCGATGACCCGACCAAAGTTCGACGACAAAGGCCTCCTGCCGGTGATCGTGCAGGACGCCCACACCTCGGAGGTGCTGATGATGGCCTACGCCAACCAGGAGGCGTACGACAGGATGCTGGAGACCGGGCGCACGCACTTCTACTCGCGCTCCAGGCAGAGGCTGTGGATGAAGGGGGAGACCTCCGGCCACGTCCAGGACATCGTGTCCATGCAGCTGGACTGCGACGGCGACTGCCTGCTGGTTCGCGTCCGGCAGACCGGCCTCGCCTGCCATCTGATGAGGCCGTCCTGCTTCGACGAGCTGCTCATGGGGGAGCTGGAGGGCACCTCCGCCATACTCCCGGAGCTGAGGCGCGTCATCCAGGACCGCAGGGCCCACCCCAAGGAGGGCTCCTACACCACCGCGCTCCTGAGCAACGAGGACAAGATGCTCAAGAAGGTCGTCGAGGAGGCGGCGGAGGTGGCCCTGGCCTGCAAGTCCGCGGACAAGAGGGCGCAGCACTGGGAGGTGGCCGACCTCGTCTACCACCTGATGGTGGCCATGGAGGGCAAGGACATCGACCTGGAGGGCGTGTACCGCATGCTGGCGGAGAGGAGGAAGTGACATGAGGATCGACCTGCACTCGCACACCCTGCTCTCGGACGGCGAGCTTATACCCATCGAGCTGGCCAGGCGCGCGGCGGTCAAGGGGCACAAAGCCCTGGCCATCACCGACCACGCCTCGCTCTCCAACCTCGACCGCCTCATCTCCGAGGCCCGGAGGGACGTGGAGCTGGCGGAGGAATGGGGCCTGGAGCTGCTGGTGGGCGTGGAGATCACCCACGTCCCGGCCAAGCGCATCGGCCACGTCGTGGCCGAGGCCCGGCGCAAGGGGGCCGAGATCATCGTGATACACGGGGAGACCGTCAACGAGCCGGTGGAGAAGGGCACCAACCTGGCCGCGGTGAGCGACCCGGAGGTGGACATCCTGGCGCATCCCGGCTTCATCACCCTGGAGGAGGCGGAGCTGGCCAAGCGCAACGAGGTGGCCCTGGAGATCACCTCCCGGCGCTCGCACAACCCCACCAACGGGCACGTGGCCATGATGGCCCTCAGGGCGGGCGCCAGGATGGTGGTGAACACCGACGCCCACGCCCCCTCGGACCTGATCGACGAGGCCACGGCGCTGATGGTGGCCAGGGCCGCCGGCCTGCCGGAGGCCGAGGCGCGGAAGGCGGTTTACGACACACCCGAGGAGCTGGTGAGGAGGGCGAGGCGGGCATGAAGGTCATGAAGTTCGGGGGCTCCTCGCTGAAGAGCGGGGAGGCCATGAAGCGCGTGTGCAAGATCATCGCCACCGGGGACGAGCTGAAGGTGGTGGTGGTCTCCGCCCTCTCCGGCGTCACCGAGGAGCTCATCCAGTTCATGGGCCAGCTGCGCCGGGAGGACGAGATCGAGGCCTTCATCAAGGGCATGGAGGACAAGCACATCGCGCTGCTGAGGGAGAGCGTGTCCTCGGAGACCGTCCGCAAGGAGGCCTGCGCCAAGATCAAGGACAAGCTCACCAGGCTGGAGCGGGCGCTGTACGGCTTCGTCTACCTGGAGGAGCTCACGCCCCGCACCCAGGACATAATCCAGTCGCTGGGCGAGAGGCTGTCGGTGGTGCTGGTGGCCGCCACCCTGCAGGACATGGGGGTGAAGGCCGTGCCCATCGACGCCGACGAGCTGGGCATCATCACCGACGGCGTGTACGGAGGAGCCAGCGCCGTCCTGGACGCCACGGCCAAGAACATCTGCCCCCGCATCCGGCACATGTTCGACCGGGGCGAGACGCCGGTCATCACCGGCTTCTTCGGGAGGACCCCGGAGGGCCACGTGACCATCTTCGGCCGCAACGGCTCCGACTATTCCGCGGCCGTCGTGGCCAACGCCCTGAACGCCGACTCCCTGGAGATCTGGAAGGACGTGGACGGCTTCATGTCCGTGGACCCCAAGATCGTGAAGGAGGCGGTGCCCATCGAAACCCTCTCCTACGACGAGGCGGCCGAGCTCTCCTACTTCGGGGCGCAGGTGCTGCATCCGCGCACCGTGGAGCCGGCGCGCATGAAGAACATCACCATCTACGTCAAGAACGTCTTCCGGCCCGAGCTCCGGGGCACGGCCATCAAGCCCTCGGGCGTGCAGAAGGTGCAGGGCATCAAGTCCATCTCCTTCATGAAGAACCTGGCCATCATCAAGATCTACGGCGCCGGGGCGGGCTACAAGACCGGGGTGATCTCGGAGATCTCCAGCAAGCTGACCGACGCGGGGGTGAACATCTACTCCGCGGCCACCTCCCAGACCTGCGTGGCCTTCCTCATCGCCAAGAACGACGTGCCCCTGGCGCAGAGGGCCCTGGAGGCCTCGAAGAGGGGCGTCATCGAGCGCATCGAGACGGTCGAGGACATCGCCCTGCTGTGCGTGGTCGGGGAGGGGCTGGGCTACGAGAAGGGCATCGCCGCGCGCGTCTTCACCGCCGTGGCCAGGGAGGGCGTGAGCGTGAACATGATCTCCGCCGGCGCATCGCTGGTGGCCTACCACTTCACGGTGGACAAGAAGGACCTGGAGCGGACCACGAGGGCCATCCACAACGAGTTCTTCCACCAGGCGGGCTAGGATGAGCCAAAGGGCAGCTTTCCAAGGGGTGAGGGGGGCGTACAGCGAGGACGCCGTCCACTCCTACTTCCACGACGACGTGGAGGCGGTCCCCTGCAACGAGTTCGAGGAGGTCTTCCTCAAGGTGGAGTCGGGCGAGGTCTCGCACGCGGTGGTGCCGGTGGAGAACTCCCTGGAGGGCAGCGTGACCGCCGTATCCGACCTGCTGCTGGACAGCGACCTGACGGTAACGGGCGAGGTCCTGGTATGGGTGCGGCACTGCCTCATCGGGCATCCCGAGGCCGCCCTCCAGGACATCCGGAGGGTGTACTCCCACCCCCAGGCGCTCGGCCAATGCCGCGCCTTCCTGGCCGCTCACCCGGAATGGGAGAAGGTGCCCGCCTACGACACCGCCGGGAGCGTGATGATGGTCAAGGAGCGGGGGCTCAGGGAGGAGGCGGCCATCGCCTCCCGCCGGGCCGCCTCCGCCTACGGGATGAAGATCCTGGCCGAGGACATCCAGACCGGGCAGCGCAACTACACGCGCTTCTTCGTGCTGGAGAAGACGGCCTCCATGCCCACCGAAGGGGACAAGACCTCCCTGGCCTTCAGCACCAAGAACATCCCGGGGGCGCTGCACAAGTGCATCGGGGTGTTCGCCGAGCGCGGCGTGAACCTGAACAAGCTGGAGTCCCGGCCGCGGAAGGGGCGCACCTGGGAGTACGTGTTCTACGCGGACATCGACGGGCACGTCTCCGACCCCCGGGTCAGGGACGCGCTCATGGAGCTGGTCACCAAGGCCTCCTTCGTCAAGGTGTTCGGCTCCTACCACCGGGCCAAGGAGCCGCGGGCCTAGGCGAGGCTCAGCTTTATTACCGGACCCGCGAATCGTTCCAGCGGGGAAGATGGGGATGTCGTTCGGGACGTTCACCACTACGAGCTCGCTTGCCAAGGCAGGTGCGGTGCTGCTGCTCATCTGGGCGCTAGGGGCGCTGGCGCTCCCGGTGACGGGGGCGGACGCCGCCTACCAGCCCAAGCCGGGCGACTGGTTCGAGTACGATTACAACACCTACCTGGAGAACGGCTACGGCTGGTACTATGGCTACACGGAGACCGTGCGCTCCCACAGCCGCTATGAGGTGGTGGCGCAGTCCGGCAGCACGCTGACCGTGCACCGCACCGGCTGGTGGAACTACCAGGCCAGCGACGGCAGCTACGACTCCGCCAGCATAGATACCTACTTCCATTTCGACCTGAGGACCCGGCAGTACGCCCTCGGCGAGGTGGACGTGGACTTCCAGACCCTCGACCCGCGAGTGTGGTTCTGGATCCCCAGCTGGACCGTGGAGGGGGATTGGGTTCAGGTGCTGGACGATTACTACCAGAGCACGGACGACGGCTGCACCGTGTGGTGCGGCCTGGTCCCCTACAAAGGCATGAAGCTGGAGACCGCGGGAAGCTTCCTGCGCGACGATGTCTACGGATTCTTCTACGCGGATTACTGGGACTTGTACTACTTCGACAAGGCCACTGGCTTCATCATAGCGGAGGATTACAACGAGGACGATTACTACTACAACGATGGCTTCCACTGGCGGGAGGTGGTGCGGCTCACCGCCAGCAGCTATGCCGTGCCCATCGACTACGGCCAGCTGCTGGGCGTGTACGTGGGGATCCCGGCGGTGGCGCTGGGAGCGGTGGCCGTGGGCTGGAGGCTGTACTTCGGCCCCTCCCGCTACAGGTTCAAGGCCGAGCCGGGGAAGCCCACCTCGTTGCCCATGGAGGTGCGGCTGAAGCGCCTGTGGAGCACCAAGCGGCTGGTCGGGATGGAATGGGCCGGCTCCTCCAACTTCGCGCCCCTGGTGCCCTCCTTCGCCGCCCGGGCGCTGAGCATGCGCGACCCGGTGGTAGCCGCCTTCTCCGGCGGCAAGGTGGTGGGCCTGGCCATCAAGAACCGGGAATCGGCCATGGGCACGGTGTTCGCCGAGGACCCGCGGGTGGCCAAGGCGCTGCTGAAGCGCCTTCCCGTGAAGCATTTCTTCCTGGACACCAGGGAGGAGAACTGGAAGGTGCCCGGAGCGGTGCTGGTGGACACCTTCGATGTGCTCCGCCTGCGGGGGCCCCGGGCGCAGCCCTTCGACGCCGGCCGCATCCGGGCCATGACCGAGAGCGACCTGCCCACCGTGACCAGGATAGCGGAGCAGGTGTACAAGGGCAGGGCCAAGAAGTGGATCAAGCACTCCTTCAGGGGCGGGGACGTGGGGTTCGTGGCCGTGGACCGGGGACGGGTGGTGGGCTTCGCCTTCGCCACCGTGGCCGGAAGGACGGCCCGCCTGCACACGCTGACGGTGCTTCCCCAGAACCGCTCCCACGGCCTAGGCAAGGACCTGATGGCCGCCCGCCTGAACACCTTGGCGGCGCTGGGGGTGGAGGAGGTGCTGGTGGAGATCTCCCGCTTCAACCTGGCGTCCCTGAGCGTGGCCCGCCGCGCCGGCTTCGCCAAGGTGGGGGAGAGCGCCTACCTGTCCCGCAACCCGGACCTGATGCTCACCGAGGCGCACCGGAGGCTGTGATGACCGTCCCGGCGGTGCACGTGCCCAACGAACCGGTGCGGCTGCTGCGGGCGGAGCGCCCGCAGGAGGTGGTGGGGAACCCGCAGCTGCGCGCCGCCTGGACGGAAGAGGTGAGCGGCTGCTACCTGCCGGCGCTGATGGGCCGCATGCTGAACGGCGCTGTCCTAGGCAAGGAGGTCATGGGCGTGAGCGACGACAACCGCTCCGCCATCCTCCCCCAGCATAGGTTCGTCATCGGTGACAAGGAGTTCCTGCTGTGCGTGAAGGGCTGCGGGGCGCAGTTCGACGCCTTCGCCCACCAGCGCATCACCCTGCCCATGCTGCGGGAGATCTGCCGCGACCCTGCGGTGCAGGCCTCCCTCCCCTCCGGCCCGGAGGCGACCAGGTTCATCACCAGCGAGAGGTGGTACGGCTGCGCCCCTTATGGGGCCCAAGCCCCGGACAACGCCATGCTCGCATTGCTGGCCAGCATGAGGGGGCAGGGGGACAGCATCGCCGGGTTCCGCATCTGCCCGGTGGTGGCCGCCGTCCGCCTGCCCAGGGAGGCGGAGCGCCTGGCGTCGTCCATGTACTGGTACCGTCGCTACGAGGGATCGTACTGGCAGGAGGTCAGGCTCATGCCCTCCAACGTGCGGGTGTACTTCCAGAGCCCGGTGGCCTTCGGCACGGACACCGAGGTGGCCTTCTCCATGTTCGGCCTGCGCTCCCGGCAGCAGTGCGAGGCCTTCCTGGAGAACCTGTGCCGCTCCTCCCTGGCGGCGCTCACCCTCTACGCCCGCACTCTGCGGGAGGACGGGAAGGGAGGGTACCTGGGCCTGGACCTGAACGACGTCTGGCTGGACAAGGACGCAGTGGTGGCCGCCGACGGCGCCCTGCACTTCGCGGACCTGGAGGGCCTGGAGGACGTCCGCTCCGCCAGCCGGGAGGAGGCCCGGCAGCGCATGCGCTGGCAGTGCTTCCGGCACATCTACGAGGTCAGCTTCGCCCTGGAGGCCGCGGCCGCCCAGGCGGACCGCTTCCTGGCATTGGGCCAGGACCGTGAGGACCGGCGGGGATGGCTGATGGACCTGATGCGACGCGCCAGCCGCCTGGACGGCTACGCCCGGGCGGAGCCGCGGGGCGGGGGCCTGTGGCTGGCGGTGCGGCCGGCCGTGGACGAGGACGAGCTGGCTGTGGACCTGGAGATCTTCAGCGAGGTGATCTGATGAAGGTGGCGAGGGCGTACGAGGTGCTCCGCACCGTGAAGGGGCGCGGGGACATCGCGTTGAGCATGGAGGAGCAGACCGACCTGGTGACGGAGGGGCTGCTGCGTACCATATCCACGGAGGAGCGCGCGGCCATGGAGCGCGACATCAAGGACCTGGAGCAGGTCTCGGCCAGGGTGCGCGCGGCCTGTAGGGGCGGGGACGCGCCCTATGGCGGCAAGGTGATGATGGCCGAGCCCTCGCGGGCGGACCGGGGGGCCCACGCCCAGGACCTGCAGCGCCTGGAGTCCATGCTGCTGCACAAGGCCACCCTGGAGTCCATGGCCAGCTGCCCCAGCACCGGATGCAGCCTGGCCCTGACCTGCGAGGGCGAGAAGGCGCTGCCCGACCTGGAGGCCTGGAGGCACCGGTTCGGCGGCCAGGAGCTGCGCGACCTCCTCACCCGGATCGGCGCCATGAGGGCGGACATGTCCGCGGTGATCGTTCGGGCGGCGAACATCGCCGGCGACCTCCGGGGATACGCCCACTCCCCCTACCTCACCTCCATCCGGGCGCCGGCCCTGGTGCTGGCCGAGAGGGGTGACACCGCGCAGCGCGCCGTCAGCGTGGCCACGGCCCGGCAGTACCAGGGGCGCATCGACGGGGACAAGCTGATGATGGCCTCCCTGCTGAGCGGCACCGAGGGCACCAGCGAGGAGCTGGCCCGCAGGTACGATTCCCTGCGGCAGCGGGCGTCGGCGGCGGGCCTGGGCCCGGACGAGGGATTCCAGGCGCTCTCCCTGCTGGTCACGGACGATGCCTCCGGCGAGAGGGCCATAGAGCGCATATCCTCCCTGCGCGGCACCATGCCCCTGGGGGAGGACGACCTGGCCTGGCTGGCCGTGTCATCGCACGATCTGAGCACGGTCTCGTCCCGGTACCGGAGCGCCGTCTCCGGCCTCTCGTCCCTGGGCCTTCCGGAGGACGACCAGGTGCGCCGGGCCGCCTCCATACTGGCCGGGTCGGACCTGGCCATGGACCGTGCGCTGCAGCGGTACGGCTACCTGCATTCCCGCCTCCAGCCCACCTATCCCGCGCCGCAGGCCGCGGCGGCCATGCTGTCCATACTGCCCATGGAGCCAGAGGAGTCCCTGGCTGTGCTGCGCGAGTCCATAGGCGTGGTGAGCCGGGCCAACTTCTTCGACGACGCGGAGGAGGTGAACAACCTGGCGCTGATCCTCGCCTCCGGCCTGGGGCCCAGGCTGGTGGCGTCGGGGGAGGGGGAGAGGGCCAAGGCGGCGGAGGCGACCTGGCAGCCGCCGCCGGCGACGCAGGCCAGGAGCTTCCCGGCGATGGCCTTCCTGCCCTTCTGGGTGCACCGCTCCTACAACCAGCCCACTCTGCGGCGGATATCCACGCACCCGGCGCACATGCACACGGTGCCCTACTTCGGCTGACCCAGGCGGCGCATCTCCTGCGCCACGTGGCCCAGGCCCTCCTGCAACGTCCCGCCGTCGCAGCTGAAGGTGATGCGGAAGCTCCCCTCCGCCCCGAAGTAGCGGCCGGGGCATACCGCGGTGGAGTGCCTGCGCAGCAGGCGGCGGGCGAAAGCCTCGTCGTCCGTGCCGGGCGGCAGGTGCACCAGCATATGCAGGCAGCCGTCCGGCTCCGTGACCTCGATGCCCTCCTCCTCGGCCCAGTCCATGATGGTCGGCAGGTTCACCTTGGCGATGCGCAGCGCCCTCTCCCGGAACCAGGCCTTGCGCTCCAGCGCCTGGATGGCCGTCTCCATGGACCGGGAGGGCAGATGCCAGGAAGAGTACAGCCTGGTCTCGTTCACTCGCTCCGCCACCTCCTCGGGACCGATGAGCCAGCCGACGCGCAGCTTGCCCAGGCCGAACAGCTTGGACATGCCGTCGGTGCTCACTCCCGCGCCGCTCAGCCTGAAGGCGGCCTTGGGGGGGCGGGGGCACATCTCCCGGTACACCTCATCCACCAGGACCAAGGCCCCCTTGTCCTCGGCCGCCTCCAGTATGGCCTCCATCTCCCCGTCCCGCAGCGCCTTGGCGCTGGGGTTGTGCAGGTTGGTCAGAATGATGGCCTGGGCACCCTGGCGCAGTCCCTCGTCCAGCGCCGCCATGTCCACCGTGAAGCCCTTCTCCCTGGGCCGGGGGAGGGGCATGGCCTGGGCGCACAGCGCCTTGGCGCAGGCCCGCATGGGGGCGTAGGTGGGATGCTCCACCATCACCTTCGCGCCCCGGCCCAGGCAGGCGTCCAGGAAGGCGTAGTTGGCGCTCTGCGCCCCCGAGGTGAGGGCGATGCGCGAGCGCCTTACACGGTACGTGGAGGATATGGCCTTGTAGAAGCGGTCCTCCACCTCGAACTCGTTGAGCCCCGAGTCCTCCACCTGGGGCGCGAGGCCGTCGCGCCAGGGGGCGGGGGCCCCGGAGTGGTCCAGGTCGATCCTGGCCCCCAGGCACTCGATGAGCCAGTCCTCGAGGAGGAAGGGCTCGAACCTCATTCCTCTTTGCCCTTCAGGCATTTGTCGGCCAGCCGGTACTCGCCGTCCCAGTAGAGCAGCGCCTTGGTGCGGTCGTAGCCCTTCACCATGTCCGTGTGCACGATCTGGCCCAGGAACCAGGTGTGGTCCCCGATGTCCATCTCGCCCTCATGGACGGAGTACAGGGTCTTCTTCTTGGCGCTGGAGAGCTTCTTGACCTCGATGTTCAGGGGGCATTCCTTTATGATCGGGGAGGCGACCCTCTTCCCCTTCTCCGGCGTGAGCTTGGCCTCCTTGAACTTGTTCTTGCGGACGCCGGCCTCCTTGCCGCAGACCTCAACCGCCTTCAGCAAATCCGCGGGAGGCACGTTTATGGTGAAGTCCTCGGAGTCCGCGATTAGGCGGTAGATGTTCCTCGAGGTCTTGACCCCTATCCCCACCACGATGGGGAACAGCGAGAACACATTGAACATGCCGATCGTGGTGACGTTCCAGTCCTCCTCCTTCGACCCCGAGCATACCAGCAGCACCGGGGCGTGGGGCAGCGAGGCTATCGCCTCCGACTGCTCCAGGTCTATCCTCTCTGGCTCAGCGGCCATTTTTCTTCCACCGAGGCACCAATGCGTTCGACCCGTTAAATAAAGCTTCTAAAGAGCCCCCGAGGCCCGGTTGCTTCGTTGAGTGTCAGCGCTTCCGTATGCAGTTGCCGATGAGGCGGAACTCCCCGCCCCAGTACATGAGCGCCCGCTCCCTCAGCTCCCCGTCCTCGGCCTGCGCGTGCACCACGTCCCCCAGGAACCAGTAGTGGTCCCCGGCGTCGAAGACCTGCCGCTTGCGGCACTCCAGGTTCACCATGCACTCGTCGACGATGGGCGCGGAGACCTTCTTCCCCGGAACGACGGTGAAGCCGCACTCCTCGAACTTGTTCACCTCGCGCCCGCACTTCTGACCGCAGAAGAGGGCCTCCTCCACCAGCTCCTTGCCGGGTATGTTGACGGTGAACTCGTCGTACTTGTTGAGGAGGTCGTAGGTGTAGCGGCAGGGCGAGATGCCTATGCCGACCACCGGCGGGTCGAAGGAGAAGATGTGCACCAGCACCACGGTCATGACGTTGCACTCGGCACCCTCCTTGGCGTTCCCCACCGCCACCAGGGCCACCGGAAAAGCAGGGAAGCCCCTGCAGGCCATGATGGGGTTCATCTCAGCCTTGTGCTGCGTCATGAATTCGGACGAAGAACAGGGGTGCCCTAATAAAAGCAGTAGGTCGGATTGTTCGGACGAGCGTGAAGCATCAGCGTGGGAAATGACGCCCTTTGCTTCCTATCCAGGAAGAGGGGGCGACCATGGCGATCCCGGTGGAGAGCTGCGGACGGCCTTAGGCCACAGGCCGCAGGTTGCGCGAACCCATGGAGGAGCAATGCCTTTTTATTCCCTGGCAAGCATGGCCGGTCGATGAAGGATCAAGATCGGGGAGATCGAGGGCGTGGGCGTGGCCTTCCTATCGCGCCATGGCAGGGGACATGCGCTACCGCCGCACATGGTAAACAGCCGCGCCAACCTCTGGGCCCTCAAGGAGCTGGGTGTGGAGAGGGTCATCTCGCCCTGCGCCGTCGGCTCCCTGCAGGAGGAGTTCAGACCGGGCCAGATCGTGATCCTCGACCAGTTCATCGACCTCACCAAGAAGCGCGAGTACACCTTCTACGACGGGGCCCGGACCATGCACGTCTCCACGGCCGACCCCTTCTGCTCCGAGCTCAGGGAGGTGTTCGTCAAGGAGGCCAAGCGCCACAAGGTGCCCCACCACAAGGAGGGCACCTACGTCTGCATCGAGGGGCCCAGGTTCTCCACGCGCGCGGAGTCGCGCATGTTCAAGGCCTTCGCCGACGTCATCGGCATGACCCTCTGCCCCGAGGCGCAGCTGGCCAGGGAGCTGGAGATGTGCTACCTGTCCCTGGCCATGATCACCGACTACGACGTCTGGGCGGAGCGCCCGGTGGACGTGGGCATGATCCTCAAGACCATGGCCGAGAACATGGACCGCATCAAGCTGCTGCTCACCTCGTCCATCCCTCGTATCCCGGAGCTGAGGAAGAGGTGCGAATGCCCCCGCGCCCTGGAGTCCGCCGGCGCCTGAGCGCGCCGAATTATTAATATACCATAGACATATAATTTTTCGAAGAGGCCCGGACCAAGGCCCGACGCCCCTGCGAGCGGGGAGGTCGAGGGAGGAGGGTATGGTTCCCATCCAGGCAGCCTACATCGACGACGAGCAGCCCATGCTATTGCTGGCCAAGGAGTTCATGGAGGAGGAGGGCGGCCTCAGCCTGGACGTGTTCGACATGGTGTACGAGGCCTTCTCCGCCCTCTCCGACAAGAGCTACGACGTCATCGTCTGCGACTACCAGATGCCGGAGATGGACGGCATCCAGGTGCTGCGGACCTTGAGGGAGAACGGCGACCGGGTGCCCTTCATCCTCTTCACCGGCAAGGGCCGGGAGGAGGTGGCCATGGAGGCCCTGAACCTGGGAGCCGACCGCTACATCCAGAAGGGAGGGGACCCGCGCGCCCAGTTCCTGGAGCTGAGGCACGCCGTGCAGCAGCTGTTCCAGCAGGTCCGGGCGGAGGCCGAGCTGGAGCAGAGCAACCGGGAGCTGGAGGTCCTCTTCAGGGCCACGGGGGAGCTCATGGGCGCCACGGACCTGGAGCGGATCGGGAGCATCATCCATGGCGCGGTCTCCAAGGTGATGAGGGCGGACGTCGTAATCCTTTCCTCCTACGACCCCCAGTACAAGACCATCAGCACCGAGGCGGTGTTCATGGATGGGAGGAGCATGGACCGCTCCACCTTCCGGCCCCTTCCCCTGGAGGGCGACGGCAGGGGCACCCAGAGCCGGGTCATCCGCTCCGGCAAGGCCATGATCGTCCCTGACTACCGCTCGCTGGTGGAGGGGGAGGGGCGCTTCGGCGAGGACGCCGGGATCGGCCCTTCGGCCGCTGAGGATGAGAAAGTAGGGTTCCCGCGCTCCGCGGTCCTGCTGCCGCTCAAGCAAGAGGGCGGCGTGGTCGGGGTCCTCCAGGTCATGTCCTACCGCCCTGGCGACTACGCCGAGCGGCACCTGCGCTTCCTCGAGCCCCTGGCCGGCAACGCGGCCGCGGCCATCTCCATGGCCCGGCTGCACCGGGAGGCGAACCTGGAGCTGGACCGGAGGGGCCAGGCCGAGCACCAGCGCCTGCTCATGGAGGCCATGATGGAGGCCTGCGACAACGGCATCATGATATGGCACGCCGCCCCGGGCCAGGAGGAGTTCCATCCCGTGATCTGGAACCCCTCGGCAGCGCGCTACCTGTTCGGGGACGAGGGGGAGGGCTTCTCCACCCTCAAGGACTGCTCCACCCTCCTGAGCCAGGACCTGGACGCCCTGGCCCGGGAGGCCTGCCGCACCGGCCGCAAGCTGGTGGTGCTGGCGGTGCGGGAAGGGGTCCCTGACGCCTCCGCCATGGAGATAGCCGTCACCCCTCTGGACTCGGAGAACGTCGGCCTCCTCATCCTGTCCAAGTGACGCTACCCGGCGTTGATCCCCTGGAGGACGCGGAGCCCTTCCTCGATGTGCTTCTTCGGCTGCATCTGCGAGGAGAAGACCATGCGCACCACGCCCTGCTTGTCGATGAGGAAGGTCACCCGGCCGGGGGTGTGCGCCAGGCCCCAGGCGCCGTACAGGTCGCGCACCTTGTTCTCGGTGTCCGCCAGCAGTCTGAAGGGAAGCTCGTGCTCCACGGCGAACTCCTTGTGCGTGGCGACGTCGTCGGCGCTCACCCCGATGACCTCCGCCCCTCCCTGCTGGAACCGCTCGTGCATGTCCCGGAACTCGCGCGCCTCCATGGTGCACCCGGAGGTGAAGTCCTTGGGGTAGAAGTACAGCACCAGAGCCCTCCTGCCGATGATCTGGCCAACGTCCACCATGTTCCCGTCCTGGTCCTGGAGGGCGAAGGCCGGCGCCCGGTCGCCCACTTGCAGCATCTTTCCCATGTTGATCGTGGAAGCGAGGCGAGCGCCCTGGACTTAAAGCTGTGCAAGCATGCTTTTAGTACCGCGCAGCATCTGCTAGGTGCATGAGCTGCTACCTACGGCACCTTCAAGAGGCCCTGGAAGGGGCGGGCGTCGAGGTCACCAAGGAGAACCGGAAGGAGGTGGACATGGCCGTGCATCGCGCCGTGGGCCTGGACCACAAGCACTGCCCCAGCGCCTGGAAGGAAGTGAAGAGGCGCATGGCCGAGGACCGCGAGGCGTTCCTGGCCGACGTGAAAAGGGAGATGGCGAGGGGCTGA
>JALOTM010000118.1 GCA_025457905.1 Methanomassiliicoccales archaeon | reverse complement strand
TACTACCTGGTTTCCATCTACGTGAACCAAGGGCGGCTGCGGGCCGATCAGATGGGCGAGGGGCTCTTGGACTACGTCCTGCTGGGCAAGGGCGATCCGGAGGTGGTGTCCCGCACCAGCGGAGTGGACCGGGGCACGCTGGAGGAGATGCGCCTCGACGTGGATTACTGGTACCCCCTGGACGTGAACCTGGGCGGGAAGGAACACATGACGGTGCACTTCCCCGCCTTCCTGATGAACCATGTCGCCATCATGCCCGAGAAGCACTTCCCCCAAGGCATCTTCGTGAACTGGTACGTCATCGGCAAGGGGGGGAAGATCTCCAAGTCCAAGGGGGGCGCCCAGCCCATCCCAGGGGCCGCGGAGCGGTACGGCGTGGACACCCTGCGCCTGTATTATTCGCACATAGCATCGCCCTTCGCGGACGTGGAGTGGGACGAGGAGTCGGTGGAAAGCTACATGGCCAAGATGGAGCGCATCCCCAAGACCGTGGAGGAGATGAAGAACCACATTTGCAAGGGGGACCTGGACGACATCGACCGTTGGCTGGTGTCCCGGGTGAACTCGCGCATCCTGGCGGTCAGGAAGGCCATGCAGGACTACGACCTGCGCTTCCTGGCCAACGAGGCCTACTTCGAGATGTACAACGACCTGCGCTGGTACGCCCGCCGGGGAGGCTGCAATGGCGACGCCACCAAGCGGACCATCGACGCCTGGGTCAGGATGATGGCCCCCATCACCCCGCACATGGCGGAGGAGCTTTGGGAGCGGATAGGCGGGGAGGGCTTTGTCTCCCTGGCCCCCTTCCCGGAGCGCATCGACGAGGAGCTGGACGTGAGGGTGGAGCAGGCCGAGGACTATCTAAAGGGGGTGCTCGCTGACGTGAACGAGATCCTAAAGGTCACGGGCATCAAGGCCAGGTCCGTCTATCTCTACACGTCGTCCGCCTGGAAGAAGAGCGTCTACGACGCAGGGCTGCGCATGGCCCGAGGCAAGGAGCTGAGCGTGCCGGCCCTCACGAAGGCGGTCATGGCCGAGCCGACCATACGTGCCAAGGGCAAGGAGGCCTCCGAATTCGCAAGGAAGGTGGCGGAGGACCTCGTGAAACGCTCCCCGCAAGAGGTGGACCGCATCTCGGCGGAGTTCGACGAGCTCCGCTACCTGCGCAATGCCGCCTCCTTCCTGACCTCCGAGCTGGGATGCGATGTCTTCGTATTTTCCGCAGACGACCCCGACATCGTGGACCCGCAGCGCAAGGCCAGGGCGGCCCAGCCCCGCCGGCCCGCCATCTTCGTGGAATAGCGGTCACATGGGGTTGGGCCCGCGGGGGCCTCTACCATCCCACACGGGGATAGAGGCGGCCGGCGATGAGCACCAGGACCAGGGCGAAGCCCCCCAGCACGGCCAGGTCCACTCCCAGGCCGAAGTCCGTGGTGCCTCCCACGATCATGGTGCATCGCAGGGCGTCGACCATGTACGTCAGAGGGTTCCCGTAGGATATCACCTGGAGCCAGGTGGGCATGATGGAGATGGGGTAGATGGCGTTGCTGGCGAAGAACAGGGGCATGGTGATCATCTGGCCTATGCCCATGAACCGCTCCCTGGTCTTCACCAGGCAGGCGATTATAAGCGATAAGGTGGCGAAGACGGCCGCCCCCAGCAGGACGGTCACCACCATGACGATGATGTTCAGCGGGCCCAGGTCCAGGCTCACTCCGATGACCATTGCCAGGACGTAAACGATGAGCGCCTGGGAGAGGCTGCGAAGCCCCGCGGAGAGAGCCTTCCCGGTGACCAGGGCGCTCCTGGGGGTCGGGCTGACCAGGAACTTCTGCACGATCCCCAGGTCCCTCTCCCATACTATGGAGATGCCGTAGAAGATGGAGATGAAGAGCACGCTCTGCGCCAGCACACCGGGCGTCAGGAACTCCAGGTAGGTGAGGTCCCCGGTGGGTATGATCCTGATCTCGTTGAGGACCACACCGAACACCAGGAGCCAAAGGGCGGGCTGTATGGCGCGGGTGAGCAGCTCGGTCGGGTCATGCTTCAGCTTGCGCGCCTCCAGCTCCACCATGACCAGCATCTTGCTGACGAAGCCGCCCGCGTCCGATCGCGCCGTCCCGCCCTCCACGCTCATCCGAGCCTCCTGGCGGTCATGCGCTCCCTCTGGATCTCCCTTATGCTCCCCCCGGTCTCGATGGTCCCCCCGGTATGATGGATGAAGACCTCGTCCAAGGTGGCCACGCCAGCCTCCTCCTTGAGCCTCGCCGGCTCACCCAAGGCCACCAGGTGACTGCGATGCATGATGCCCACGCGGTCGCACAGGGCGTCGGCCTCGTCCATCAGGTGCGTGGTGAGGAAGATGGTGGTCCCGTGCTCCTCGCGCAGGCGCCGGACCATCTCCCAGACCGCCCTCCTTGCCAGGGGGTCCAGTCCGATGGTCGGTTCGTCCAGGAAGAGAACGCGGGGGCGATGCAGGGCCGACTGAGCGATCTCCAGGCGCCGCACCATGCCACCGGAGTAGGTGCGCACCAATCTGTCGCCGAACTCGGAGAGCCCCATGTCCCCCAGGGCCTGCCTGGCCCTCATGCCCGCCTCCCGACGGGGCACGTCGTGCAGCTTGGCGAAGATGAGGAGGTTCTCGTACCCGGTGAGGGTGGCGTCAGCGGAGAGCATCTGCGGTACGTAGCCGATGACCTGGCGGACCTGCGCCGGCCTGGCCCTGACGTCCCTGCCGTCGACCGTGGCCTTTCCCGAGGTCGGAGGGAGGAGGGTGGTCAGCATCTTGATGGTGGTGGTCTTCCCCGCCCCGTTGGGCCCGAGCAGGCCGAAGACCTCGCCCTCCCTGATGTCCAGCTCGATGGAGTCCACGGCGGTGAAACCGTTGAACTTGCGCGTCAGACCCTCGGTGCGAACGATGCCCAATGCCTCGACCCCGCTCGCGGGCTCCAAAGCGCTTATCGATATTTACCGATTGCCCGAATCCCCGCAAGCGGGCTCATCGGCCCCATCGCCTGAACAGGTCGTGCCCCTGCCCGAGCTGGTCCAGGACCTTGCCCACCACGAAGTCCACCAGGTCCTCCACGCTCTCCGGTCGCGAGTAGAAGCCAGGGTTGGCCGGCACGATGGTCACCCCCAGACGGGCCAGCTTGAGCTCGTTCTCCAGCATGACGGCGCTGACCGGCGTCTCCCTGGGCACGAGGACCAGCCTGCGCCCCTCCTTGAGGCAGACGGCCGCGGCCCGGGTTATCAGGGTGTCGGCGATTCCATTAGCTATCTTGCCCAAGGTGCTCTCCGAGCAGGGAATGACGACCATGGCGTCGTAGAGGAAGCTGCCCGAGGAGGGAGGAGCGAACAGGTCCTCGTCCTCGTAGCAGGTCTCAGCGAAGACCGCCACCTGCTCCGGCTTCAGGTCGAGCTCGTGCTCGATCACGCCCTTGGCCGTGCGGGACATAATGAGCATCCGCTCGCCCTTCAGGGCGCGCAGCAGCCTGACACCATAGACCGCGCCAGAGCTGCCCGTCATGGCTATTAGGTAGCGCACGCATCATCATCCGGCCCGCGGTATTTGAAGGTGCGCCACTTCGGCCGCGCATGCCATGCAGGTCCGGGATTCCACAACTCTTTAATATAGGCAGATGATTAGGCGCTCAGTTGTCCGGACGTTGAGAGAGTTACGCTCAACGCCAGAGGTAGATTCGAATGGTCACGGTATATGATGTCCCCGCGGAGGAGCTTATCGCCAAGGTAGCCTCCAAGCTGCGGGATATTGAAACCATCAAGCCGCCAGAGTGGGCGGAGTTCGTGAAGACGGGGAGGCACACCGAGAGGGCCCCGGTCCAGAAGGACTGGTGGTACACCCGCTCCGCCTCCATACTGAGGAAGGTCGCCATCAAGGGCCCCATCGGCACCTCGAGGCTCGCCGAGGAATACGGCGGTTTCGCGGACCGAGGGTCCAGGCCGAACAAGGCCGTGAAAGGCTCCCGGAACATCGCTCGCAAGAGCATCATGCAGATGGAGGCGGCAGGGCTGGTGGCGAAGAACAAGAACAAGGGACGCATCGTCACCGCTAAGGGGCAGAAGCTATTGGACGCCGCAGCCAAGGAGGTCGCCGACGCGACCAAGAAGTGAGCGTGGTCAATATGGAGGACGCTGAACTCGAGGAACTGCGCCGCCGCAAGATGGCGGAGCTGCAAAGGCAGCAGGACGCGCAGGTCATGGCGCAGGAGCAGCAGCGCCAGGTCGAACAACAGCGCCAATCGATCATGCGCCAGATCCTTACGCCGCATGTGACATTCATGACGAGAAACAAGCCCCCCGCGATGAAGACCAGGCTGAACCGCAAGGTGAAGCAGAACCGCAGGGTACCCAGCTGGGTCATGCTCCGTACCAACCGCACCGTGCAGCGCCATCCCCATAGGAGGACCTGGCGCCAGAGCAAGCTAAAGGAGTGAGAGCATGGCGGACGAGGAGCAGATAATGAGCATACCCCTCCAGGTCACCAAGGCCGCCCCCCGCTCCAAGAAGGCGGAGAAGGCCGTGGCCGAGGTCCAGGAGTACGTGGCCAAGCACATGAAGGCCAAGCCCGAGGACGTTTGGATGGACCAGAAGGTGAACGAGGCGCTGTGGTCCCGCGGGATGCAAAAGCCCCCTTCCAGGATCAGGGTCAAGGCGGTCAAGTTCGAGGACGGACTGGTCGAGGTATCCCTGCCGGAAGAGTGAGCCTGGACTACATGATACGCCTAAGCCACTACAACGGAAACCCCTACATAGGCGTCTACGCGGCGGCGAACGAGTTCGTGGCCTTCGTCCCGCGGGACGCCCCTGAATCGCTTCTCAATGACATCCGGGACTCGCTGCAGGTGGAGGTGCAGAGGGCCACACTGGCCAGCACCAACCTGATGGGCTCCCTGCTGTCCATGAATTCCTATGGGGCGGTGGTGTCCAACATGGCCTCGGCCAGCGAGGTGGAGGCCCTCAGCGCCTTCCTGCCGGTGTTCCGCATCGAGGACCGCATCAACGCCTCCGGCAACAACATACTGGCCAATGATTATGGATGCGTGGCCAACCCCGACCTGTCCAAGCCGACACTGAGGGGCATCGAGGAGACCCTCCAGGTCCCCGTGGCCCAGGCCACGGTCGCCGACCATCGGACGGTGGGCTCGGTGTGCGCCGCCACCAACAAGGGCGTGATATGCCACCCTTCGACCTCTCGGGACGAGATGGCCTTCATCAAGGACATGCTCAAGGTGCCCGTAGCAATAGGGACCTTGAACTACGGCGCCCCCATGGTCGGCGCCTGCATGGTGGCCAACACCAAGGGCGCGGTCGTGGGGAACAAGTCCACGCCGATTGAGCTGGGCCGAGTCGAGGACGCCCTGGACCTCATCTGAGGGCGGGCCCTGGCCATCTGCGGTCCATGGCCATCGATGCCACCTCAGGGTGAGAACACCCAATACTCGGTCTCTTGGGGAAGCTCCTCGCGGGTGATGTCGGCCTCGTTGCCCACCCGCACCACCTTGTCGCGCGGCACCCCCGTCAGGAAATCATCGGCGGTCTGGATGGACAATGCCAGGCCTCCGTACCGGTAGTGCATGGGTATGGCGATGCGAGGACGGACGGCCTCGACCAGCCCCCTGGCCTTGGCGCCGTCCAAGGTGAACACGCCCCCCACGGGGACGAACAGTATGTCCACCCTCCCCACCTCCCTAAGCTGGGATTCGTCCAACGGATGGCCAAGGTCCCCGCAGTGCAGGAAGGAGGCACCTCCCAGTTCGAATCGGTACATGACCACCTTGCCTCGCTTCGAACCTTTGGCCTCGTCATGGCAAGCCTCGATGCCCAGCACCCTTAGCCCCTTGACCTGGTGCTCCCCCGGTTCTTTCACCACCGCGAAGTCACCCTTGACCACCCTCACGCAATTATGGTCGAAGTGGTCATGGCTCACCAGCACAACGTCAGGTCGGCTCGATGGCGCTTTGATGCCCAGGGACTTGCCGTCATGGGGGTCCATCAAGACCGTCCTCTCGCCCTGCACCTCGAAGCAGGCATGACCATGCCATATGATCCTCATCGCATCACCTTCCAATCAGCGCGAGAAGGCCGCGCCGCATGAGGGGCAGCGCGCATCCGTCTCGCTGACCTCCTCGTGGCAGCGGGGGCATATTACGACCTCGTCCCCTGCATGGTCCATCTTACCGATGGTGGGCTCATGTCGCGAAGTCTTCGGAACCTTGGAGTCGTACACAGTGCTCACCCCGATGGTGAGCAGAAGCGCCCCGACGATGGCCAGGGCCCAGCCCAGTGCCACGTCTAGGTATGAGAGGGAATAGAGGGCCAAGGTGATCAGGTAAACGGACACCCCAGCGACCAGGAAGACCTTGCTGTAGGCGGTGAGGAAGCTCTTCCTCGATGGCAGCTCCACCTCCTCACCCATGACGACCGCCTCCGCTGGGGGCGTCGGTGCCCTGAAGACGACCTCTGTGGCTGGCGGGTTAACGACCGCGGCCGCTTGCGCGGCGATCGGCTCCCCGATCATGGTCTCCACGAACATCTTCACGTCCTTGTCCTCAGGTGCCGCGGGCGGAGGCGAGGTGACCAGGCGCCTCTCCGGCCATTCCTTGGCCTTGGCCTTGGGGGGCTCCGGTTCCAGCGCCTCCTCGCTCCTGGCGACTGGCGGAGGAGGCAGGACCTCCGGCTTGGCCACGGGGGCCGCCGGAATGGGCGTGTCACGGTTTGAGCGCACAATGGTGGACTCGATCTTCCTCGAGACCTCGTCATCGAGCACGATGGACTCG
>JALOTM010000117.1 GCA_025457905.1 Methanomassiliicoccales archaeon | reverse complement strand
TCAGTCCCTGGACTGGGGCGGCTTCGAGGTCAAGCTCCATCGTGCCGGCCACATACCTGGGGCGACGATGTACGAGCTCAATGGGACGAGGACCTCGCTGTTCACGGGCGACCTGCACACCATATCCACCCGCCTGGTGCGGGGCGCCAACCCGGTGAAGTGCGACAACCTGTTCATAGAGGCCACCTATGCCGGGCGCAACCACCTCCAATCCCGCCTCAAGGAGGAGTACCGCTTCATCGAGAAGGTGAAGGAGGTGGTGGGCAACGGGGGCAAGGCCATCATCCCCTGCTTCGCCGTCGGGCGCACCCAAGAGGTGATGATGCTGCTCAAGGACCTGAAGCTCAACATGTGGGTGGACGGCATGGGCAAGCATGTGAACCGCATCTATCTCGATGCGCCCGCGCACCTCAACGTCAAGGACTTCAAGAAGGCCTTCAACCACTTCCGCGCCGTGCGCGTCTCGTCCGACCGCAGGAAGGTTAAGAAGGACGCGGACGTCATCGTGACCACCGGCGGCATGCTGGACGGAGGACCGGTCCTGGAGTACATCGACGCCTTCCATGACGACCCCAACACCGCCGTTCTCATGACCGGATACCAGGTTCCCGAGTCCAATGGCCGCATGCTGAAAGAGAAGGGCGAGATCGAGGTCCTGACCGAGGAGTCCCGCGGCAGGAGCCCGGAGGAGATACTGGGGCCGGTCGAGACCCGGAAGATCAAGGTAAGGTGCGAGGTGGACCAGTTCGACCTCTCGGCGCACGCCGACCACGAGCAGCTGCTCAAGTTCATCCGGGGCTGCAAGCCGGACAACGTGATCCTCATGCACTCCGACCAGCCTCAGCTGCTGGCGAAGGAGATAGAAAAGGAGTTCAACGTCATCATGCCCAAGACCGACCAGGTCTTCGAGCTCTAGGCGCCGGGCCCCCGGCGCGCAAGGGGTATGTTTATATTCACCATACCTTATTTTCAACCCGATGAGCAGGATAAGCGAGTACCTCGAGGAGGACGTGGGCTTCGGGGACATCACCAGCGAGACCCTTATCGGCGATGAGATGGGCTCGGCCCGCATCAAGGCCAACGAGGACTGCCTGCTGGCCGGCCTGGAGGAGGCCATCGAGGTCTTCCGCGAGGTCGGCGTGAACGTCTTCCCCATGGCCCGGGACGGGGAGCGCGTGGCCAAGGGAGAGGACGTCCTGGTGGTGGAGGGGCAGCTCAAGAAGATCCTGCTGGGCGAGCGCCTGGCGCTCAACTTCCTCATGAAGATGAGCGGCGTGGCCACGGCCACCAACAACATCGTGCGGGAGTGCCGCAAGCACAACCCCAACGTCAAGATCGCCGCCACCCGCAAGACCACGCCTGGCTTCCGCTATTATGAGAAGAAGGCCGTGGCCATGGGCGGGGGCGACCCGCATCGCTTCCGCTTGGACGATGCCATCCTCATCAAGGACAACCATCTGCACGTGGTCGGGTCGATAACCCAGGCCATCTCCAAGTCCAAGGGGGTCTCCTTCAGCAAGAAGGTGGAGGTGGAGGTGGAGACCGTGGAGCAGGCCGTGGAGGCCGCTAAGGCCGGGGCCGACATCATCATGCTGGACAACATGCGACCCGAGCAGGTGGAGGTGGCGTACCTGGCCGTGAAGAGGCTCAACGAGAAGGCATTGGTGGAGGTGTCCGGAGGGCTGTCGCCGGAGACGGCGCCCCACTACGCCAAGTACGCGGACATACTGTCCCTGGGCTGGATAACGCATTCTGCGCGGGCCATGCACTTCAACCTCGAGGTCACGTCCGTCAAGCCGCCCCAGCAGCAGCCAGGCTGATCACTCGAGCTTGGTCCGGTGGTACTTCAGGCCTATCAGCTCAGGCGAGGCCCCGAAGGCCAGGGCCACCAGCTCCGAGAGGTAGAGGACCGGCAGCCCCTGCTTCTGCCTGAGGTCGAACTGCACGAAGCAGAACGGGCAGGGGGTCAGGATACAGTTGGCCCCCGCTGCCTTGAAGGAGTCGACGTTGTCCTGGAGGATGGCGCTGGAGATGCGGTCGTCCACCCCTGCCAGGCCGCCTCCGCAGCAACGGGGCCAGGCGTCATTGGAGACCACCTGCGCCCCAGTGCGGGAGGCGATGTCCGCCAAGACCCTGGGCGAATAGTGCGCGTCCACGCGCAGCACCTTTGCAGGGCGGATGACATGGCAGCCCGGGTGAAGGGCCAGGCGCAATCGGTCCTGCGGCGCCGTGACCATCGATTCCATCCTCGAGGACCCCACCTCCTGGAGGACCTCCATGAGGTGCCGCACGCGGGCGCCTCCATGGTACTCGCGCCCTATCTCCGCCAGACCCTGGTTCACCCTGTGGCGGACGCGCTCGTCCTCCAGGGCATGGGCGGCCTCCTTGAAGGAGAGGAAGCAGCCGTTGCACAGCATCAGCACATCCTTGCCTCTCGACTCGGCGATGGAGAGCATTCTTGCCACCACCAGAAGCCAGGCGTCATAGCCTAGTGAGCGCAGGCCGATGGGCTCGACGCAGCAGGTCCCCTCTGGGAAGGGTTCGTATGTAACCCCCAACCGGTCGAGCACGAAGCGCGAGGAGGCCTCCAGGAAAGGGAGCCGGGAGGGTATGAGGCATCCCGAGTAGAGGAGGTAGCCGTCCATCTCACAGCCTCCCGAGCCGGGTGGACGAGATGAGCCTGCGCAGCTCCTCCATGGTCCCTTCGCTCACATCCAGCTCAGGCAGGGAGAACTCCTTGCGCATCTTCCTGGTGAGCCCGGTCCTCGGGAAGGACATCCCGCTGGAGGCGAAGAGCTTTAGCTCCTCGGCGAAGTGCTCCGGGCGGTTGCCGCGCTGGGCCGCGGCATTGCGCAGGAGGGTGATGACATGCGCCGGATCGACGCCGAGCTGGCAGCGCTCCGAGCAGGAGTTGCACATGACGCACTTCCATATCTCTTGGTCCATGGATAGGTCCATGGCCCCGGTGGAGGCCCGCTCCATGACCTCCCGGGTGCGGATGCCGCCGTGGCGGGCCGAGGGGCAGACCGGCGTGCACTGCCCGCACTGGTGGCATCTCCAAAGCTCCAATTGGGACAGCGCGTCCTTGAGCTCGTCCTCCAGGCCTGGCCTGAGCGCTACCTTCCTCACGCCCGCCCATCGCCGCCGGCGCTTATCTCCCTTTTCATGCGCCCATCGTCCTATGGGAAGGTTCACGCCCTGCCCATGTTCCTGGCGGCTGACCATCCCACGGCATCCAGTATCTGCCATAGCTCGAAGGGAAGGAACAGTAGGAGCGCCACGACGATCACCAGGGGCGCGCACAGCAGCCCTACGCCGCTGGCGCCCAGAACAAGGACGACCGCCACCACCAGAGCGGCCATGATGGCGAACCCCGCCATCAAGGCCAGGCCCCGGGCGATCCTGCCGGCGTAGAGGTGCCCCAGTCCCGGGAAGATTATGGCCAGGACGATGGTCAGGCCGATCGACTTCCGGTGCGCCGGAGGGTGGGCGCTGGGCCCGTCCCCCGTCCCCGGAGGGTCAGGGCTGATCGCGAAGAGGTCCTTGCCACAGCTGGGGCAATACCTCTCGCCCTCGGTCCTGGCCGCCCCGCAGGCGGGGCAGCTCCTCTCGAAGGGCTTGGCCTCCGTCACGCCCCCCGAGATGCGGTTGTGGAATAATTATGATGCCCCCTCGGCGATGCACCCTGCGCAAGGGTCATATGCCCCCTGACCTCATCCGCCACGCATGTCGGATTGGATCGAGTCCGAGAAATGCCAGTTCTGCGGCAAGCCGGCCAAGCAGTTCGCCTTCGCCGCCTTCCTCTGCGAGAGCCAGGAATGCGTGGAGAAGGCCATCGAGGAGCGCGGCGGGCCAGGGGGCCACATGAAGGCCAAGAGGCAGATGATCAAGCTGGACGAGGAGGAGAGGTGAGGCCTCAGCCCTCTCCAGCCGGCCGTTCCAAAGTCCGCGCTTTCCTGGTCACATCCCTCGTGGACACCATGTGCGTGTGCACCCCCAATGATTTTTCCTTATGCCCGAAAGCAAGGCCCAGCAGCTGGCTGAGGTGCAGCACCGGGACACCGTATGCCTGTTCCAGCCTCCTCTGGCCCTGATCGAGCTGGAGGTGGCAGAAGGGGCAGATGTCCAGGATGCAGTCGGCCCCCGACCCCTTGATGAATCGCATCTTCCTCTCAAGGATGGCGAGGGAGAGCCGCTCATCGCCGCTCCAGACCCCTCCCCCGGCCCCGCAGCAGCTGAGCTTCTCCGGGAACTCGATGCTGTGGCAGCCCATCGCCTCGACCATCCTCTCAAGGACCACGGGGCTCTCCACGTTCCTCCCCTCGTCATAGGAGGGCCGTAGGTAATGGCAGCCGTAGTGGATGGCGACCCTGAGGCCCAGCGCGACCCTGGCCTTGGAGCGGACCTCCTCCAGGCGCTCGTCCATCAGGTCCACGAAATGCCTCACCCTCACGTCCCCGCGGTAGTGCATGCCGATGACCCCCAGTCTCTCGTTGGCC
>JALOTM010000116.1 GCA_025457905.1 Methanomassiliicoccales archaeon | reverse complement strand
GGCCATAGCCATGGGCCCCGGGAAGAGGCATATCACCAAGCCCGTCTGCGAGATAACCTATGGCCTGAGGGAGGAGGGCATCGACACCTCGGTCATCGTCATCAACGCCGGGGCGGGGGTGCCTCATGACGCGCCGGACGTATCCACCGGCTCCATCTTCGGTCTGGACGATATCGAGATAAAGCGCATCCAGCAGTTCAAGATCGCCATCATACATCTGGGCAACGTGCGCAACCACATCATTTACAAGGCCAGGCTCATCCTGCGCAACGTGGACATGCCGGCCATCGTGGTATGCCAGGCACCGGTGGACTTCGAGGACTTCGCTCGCATCGGCGTGAAGACGCGAGTGGTGATGCCCAGGCCAGAGGACGTCGGGACCAAGGGCAGCATCGTGGACATCGTTACCGGCGTCGTACGTGGTATCACCTGTCCGCAGAACAAGTTGGACGAGATAATCTCCAAGGTCAAGAAGCACATGCCTGCCAAGACCATGGAGGGGCAGCTCAGCATGGCGGCCAGATCGCCGGCCTTCTCTCGCGCCGTGACCGTGACCGAGGAAAGAACCTGAACAGCCCTCGTCCTCGCCGCTCAGGCCTCAGTCCTTCGTGATATCGAAGCCGACCAGATGCGTCCAGTGCTTGGTCTCCAGATATCCCAGCCGGTCGCGGATGTAATCATCGGCCAAGGTGGAAATGCTCCCTGAGGAGACGTTCTCCACGCCTTCGACGCCATCAAGGTAGGGGAAGTCCACGTCCGGGAGCACGAACCTCGGCTCGCCCTTGATGTCCAGCCCGGAGTACAGAACGAAATCGTCGCTCACGAAGCAGACATCGTCCCTGGCCCTGAGCTGTTCCAGACGGTCTGCGGTGATCCATTCCCCGACCACCTGTCCTGTCTTGTCCTCGATGAAGACGAGGCCGTTGCTTACCCCCAGCAGCAGAGTCGTCCCCTCGATTACGATGACGAACTGCTCCTCCCGCTTCATGGCCGCCCAGACGCCCTTGTTGACGAAGGGCATCAGCCCCCAGCAGGCACCGTTCGACTCGGCCTCCTTCTCCAGGGAGACGAGCTCCCTCTTGAAATCCTTGTCCAGGAACTGGAAGGCGACCACCCCGGGGAGGGCCTCGATCCTCTGCCGCACCTCCTGCTTGACCTTGTCCCTGTCCATCGCAGCGGCAACGCCCCCCACCGCTAAAATGGTTCCCATGCGCCTCGGAGGGCTTTGAGGTGGCAACATCATTCGCCTCGGGAGGGTACTTATTCCGCGCGCCTGGGCCATCTGGGAAAAGCATTTTAAAGGAAGGGGCCGATGAACCGGTGCCAGATGAAGATCGTTGTCAACAATAAGGAGGTCCAGGCCCCCGCCTCGGCCAAGGTCTCTGACGTAATCGAAGGGGAGCCGTATCGGCCAGGGAACCTGGTGGCCGTCATCCGCCCGACCGAGGCCATTCGCAGGGAGACCGACGAGTTCGAGCTGGTGACCCCACGGGGGGCCATGGGCCTAAGGCTGAACGATTCAAAGTATGCCTCCCTGTTCCGGGAATTGGTGGGCGACATCAAAGGCAAGGGCATAAGGTGGCAGACATCCAAAGTGACGGCCATAGGCTCTTTCCCTACCCAGATCGAGGTGAGCAGGGACAAGGTCCTGTACGACCGATACGACTGCTTCTTCGCTCTGGGGGGGTTCGATTCCAAATCCTCGTACATCATGATCGCAAGGATGGCGCATGAGGGCGCCTACGGCACCTCAGGGGCCGTCCTCGGCCGGATAACCAAGGGCAGGCACCTCCTCAACGAGCTTCGCGAGGGGGAGGCCATCCTGGACATCTTGCCGGTGGTGGAGGAGGTGACGGAGAGGGATGCCCTGGTCACAGGGGACCTCTCCCACAGGCTGGAGGAGGGCATGAGCGTGGAGACGTACGTCTCAGTGAGGTTGGAGCGCTCCTCCCCCGTGAACTCCGAGCATTTCCTGGTCATCACCGAGAAGGGCACCCTGCCGATCACGGAGAAGACGCAGACCTACTCTGCTTGCTCCAAGAACCTCGACGTGAGCCTGGTGGCAGAGGCCAAAGGCATACGCGAGCCGGGAGTGGTCACCGTGCGTCACGAGGGAGCCGGCCAGGGGCGCGTGTACTTCTACAAGACCCGACGGCAGGTGGCCCCTTCCCACAGCCGCGTGGGCGCGGTCATCAGGGGCCTTGAGCTCCTGCGCCTGGCGCCAGCGGGCTCGAAGGTCACCATGGTCACCGACCCCCTCCGGGTGATGGTCATCGGCATGACCCAGGCCCAAGGCCAAGCGGCACTGGCCTCGTTCGGCCTGAAGCAAAGGAGAGAGGGCGACACGGCCGACGACGCCATAATAGTCGAGCAGGAGCCGGAGCTGACCATGGAGGCCCTGCACAGCCCTGAGGTCGAGACCCTGGGCGTAAGGCCAGAGAAGGTCAACGACATCCTCCTGGACGAGACCAGGGCGCCTCAGTCCGCGCGCTACCTCAGGAAGATGACCGGGCTCAACCACAAGCCCATCGGCACGCTCAAGGTGCACTTCACCTTCGAGGACATGCCCATGGTCACCTTCGAGGGCAACTACTCAGAGGCCGGGCACCTGGTCCCCGAGAACGAGTTCAAGGAGATGACCCTCAGGGGGGACATCGGCATCACCAACATGTCCCGTCCGAACCGTGGGCTCATAGGCTTCAGGCTCGACGCCAGCGATGAGTTCGGGCCCACAGGGGAGGAGCGCTACGGGACCAACATGGTTGGTAAGGTCACCAGCAGCCTGGAGGCGCTCATGAGCGGCCTGAACGAGGGCGACATCATCTATCTGCGCGAGGTGCAGGAGACCCTGGCCCCTTCAAAGAAATCGACCAAGCGCCCCAAGGCGCCGAAGCCGGCGGAGGGCACGGCCCCCCAGCCTAAGCCGGCCGCGAAGCGGACCAAGTCCAGGAAGAGGGAGGAGGACAACAATGGCTAAGGAGACGGAGACGCGCATGATCGTCATCTCGCCCTCGTCCTCGGTCACGCCTGACCAGGTCACACGTACGGTGCACTCCCTGGGCCTGGAGATAACCGTCAAGGAGACATGCTACGGGGCCATGATCGAGGGGAGCAAGGAGGACGTCCATAAGGCCCTGGCCGCCATCCGCAACTTGGACCCGGAAAGGATATTCACGAAGGTGCGCGGCGTCCCCATCGGGGATGCCAGGCGCTGTCGCGCCCATCACGGCTCGCGGCCCGGGTTCACGCAGCTCGAGAAGGAGTGGGAGTGCCTCCGTCTGGTGGACAAGGGCGTGTCCGCAGCCAGCCGCGGCGAGACGGTCTGCGAGGTCCCCCGCCCCAAGAGAATTCCAGTCAAGAGACTCAAGGAGATAGTTGACGAGGTGTCGAAATGAAGGTCTTCATCGTCCCGCCCAACAGCCTGATCCTGTTCGACCTGGTGGAGAGGTATGGCCATGAGCCGCTCAGCCTGATGGGGGCGATCCATGAGCGGGTCACCAACCCGGAGATAGAGTCCCCGCCCGTCAACGTCACCCCCGAGGACGTCAAGAAGGGGCTGAAGTACGCGGGCATAGAGGTGCCCTCGGGGATCAGGGGGCGTTTGGCCGTCTGGGGGCCGCTGGTGGACCAGGCGGACGCCGCCATAATCATGGATGACGCGCCCTTCGAGTTCGGATGCGTGGGCTGCCACCGCACCGACGAGATGGTCCGCTACTACATCAAGAAGAGGAAGATACCGCACATCGTGGTGCGCTATCCCACCAACGAGGACGAGGCCAAGGCCATGGTGGCCAAGATCAAGGAGTTCCTGGAGGGGTTGAAATGATCAAGGTCGCGCAGCTGTCCTGCGGAACCGAGTACTCGGGCGTGCAGGCCGAAATAGAGAAGGCCGCCAACACCGTCGGCGCGAAGATGGTCTACCCCGACGTGGACGCCAAGGATATCGAGGACGCCGTGGACAGGTTCGGCTTCTCGCCCACCAGCGCCCAGCTTAAGCTCATGATCGCCCGGGCCGTGGCCGTCACCGAGGGCAGGTACGACGCCGACGCGGTCTTCATATCCTCCTGCTTCCGGTGCGCCGAGGCCGCCCTCATCCGCAACGAGCTGAGGCGCTGGGTGCAGGAGCATTCCCGGCTCCCCGTGGTCACCTATTCGTTCACCGAGAGGACCAAGAGCGGGCAGCTGCTGACCAGGATGGAGGCCCTGGTCACCATCGTGGAGAGGAAGGAGCTTTTGGCCAGGGAGAGGCAGGTCGGCCTGACCGCGGGCATCGACTCCGGCAGCTCCACCACCAAGGCCATGATCATGCGCGACAACGAGATCATCGGCAAGTTCTGGCACCCCACCGGGGAGGTGGTGCAGTGCGCCGAGGAGGCCTTGGAGAAGGCCTTGGCGGAGGCGGGGGTCAAGCGTAACCAGCTGGAGGCCATCGGGGTCACTGGCTACGGCCGTTTCACCATCGGCAAGAAGATGAACTGCAACCTGGTGCAGGAGGAGCT
>JALOTM010000115.1 GCA_025457905.1 Methanomassiliicoccales archaeon | reverse complement strand
GGCCACCTGCTCCTCGATGACCACATGCGAGACCCTGGCCACGTCCATCAGGTAGTCGTTCAGCACCAGCGTGCCGTTCGGTCCCACCGCCCCGAAGCCCGCCTCGGGGTCCTGGGGGAACTGCACCTTCCGGACCACCAGAGCCTCCAGGCTAAGGTTGAGAAGCCGGCACACCTCGGCGGCCACCGGGACCCCGCCCGCGGGGATGGCGAACACGACGGCGCCCGAGGAAGAGTACTCGGACAGGGAATCGGCCAGCTCGGCCCCCGCCTCCCGGCGGTCCTGGAAGACCTGCTCGCGCTCGCGCAGGCTGAAGTTCTGGCGCACTAGGTCCAAGGGCATCCCCCATACTATTGGATATAGCTATTAAATCAATGCCGGTGCGGTCCAGGGACCCTCCTACGCGCATAGTCGTAGGCGGACTTCGACAAATATATATACGGTCTAACTTCTCGCACCGGCATGCGGGAGCAGCTCAGGGAGAAGATCGCTGGGGAGATCACCCTATCCGCGGACGCGGGCAGGACCATCCGTAAATGGAGGGAGGAGTTCGGCATCTCCCAGCAGGAGCTGGCCCGGCAGCTGGGGGTGTCGCCCTCGGTCATTAGCGACTACGAGTCCGGAAGGCGCAAGTCCCCGGGCATCGTCATCATCCGCCGCATCGTCGACGGCCTCTTGGACCTGGACGACGCCAACGGCGGCAGGGTGCAGAGCCGCTACTCCCTGGGGGAGAAGAGCGACTGCATCATCAGCATCAAGGAGTTCGCCAAGTCCATGCAGGCCTCCGATTTCGTGGAGGCCATCTCCGGCACCAACCTCACCAGGCAGGTGCCGCTGCAGCGCGACATCCACGGCTACACCATCATCGACTCCATGAAGGCCATAACCTCCCTGGGCTCCATGGACTACCTCAAGATCTACGGGTGGAGCAGCGAGCGCGCCCTGATATTCACGGGCGTGCGCTTCGGCCGCTCTCCCATGATAGCCATAAGGGCGCACCCCCTCAAGCCGGCCATGGTCGTGTACCACAAGCCGGAGCACGTGGACGACCTGGCCGTGAGGCTGGCCACGCTGGAGGGGCTGCCGCTGGTGCGCACGGACATCTCGCTCCCCATCCTCGTGGAGAGGCTGGAGCGCATGGAGTAGGATCCGAATGGACGTTGGAATCGTGAGCTATGGGGCCTATGTGCCCAGGTACAGGATCACCCCGCAGGAGATCGGGCGGGTGTGGGGCTCGGACGGGGAGATGATGAGCAAGGGCCTCATGATCTACTCGAAGTCCGTCCCCGCGCCGGACGAGGACGTAATCACCATCTCCGTGGAAGCGGCCAGGAACATGATGAGGAGGGTGCCGGAGGTCGACCCCCAGGACATCGGGGCGCTGTACGTCGGCTCGGAGTCGCATCCCTACGCGGTCAAGCCCTCCGGGACCATCGTGGCCGAGGCCATCGGCTGCTCGCCCAACATGACCGTGGCCGACTACGAGTTCGCCTGCAAGGCCGGCACGGCCGCCATCCAGACCTGCATGGGGCTGGTCGGGGCGGGCATGGTCAGGTACGGCGTGGCCATAGGCGCGGACACCTCCCAGGGGGCCCCGGGAGACCCCCTGGAGTACTCGGCCTCCGCGGGGGGCGCGGCCTTCCTCATCGGCTCCAAGGACGTCATCGCGGTCATCAACCACACCTGCTCCTTCACCACCGACACCCCCGACTTCTGGAGGAGGGAGGGGCAGGACTATCCCTCGCACGGGGGAAGGTTCACCGGCGAGCCGGCCTACTTCAAGCACGTCGCCTCGGCGGCCAAGCTGGTGCTCAAGCGCGCCGGCTCCAAGCCCTCCGATTACGCCCACGCCGTCTTCCACCAGCCCAACGGCAAGTTCCCGCAGAGGGTGGCCAAGATGCTGGGCTTCACCGACAAGCAGATCGAGGTGGGGCTGCTCACCCCGAAGATAGGCAACACCTACTCGGGGGCCGTGCCCCTCGGCCTCTCCGCCGTCCTGGACGTGGCCCAGCCCGGGGAGCGCGTGTTCGTGGTGGCCTACGGCTCCGGTGCCGGCGCCGACGGCTTCGATATCACGATAACCGACAACATCACCAGGCTGCGGCGCCTCGCGGCGCCCCTGGTCTCGCACTACATCGAGGACCGGCAGGTCATCGACTACGCCACCTACGCCAAGTTCCGCGGCAAGATCCGCCTGAAGGGGGGGTCGGCATGAGGGACGTGGCCATCATCGGCATCGGGAGCACCAAGTTCGGCGAGCTGTGGGACATGTCCTTCCGGGACCTGGGCATGCAGGCCGGGCTCTCCGCGGTGGCCGACGCCAAGCTGGCGGCGGAGGACATCGACGCGCTGTACGTGGGCAACATGTCCGCGGGCCGCTTCATCGAGCAGGAGCACGTGGCCGCCCTCATCGCCGACTACTCCGGCCTGGCCCGGGACCACGTCCCGGCCACGCGCATCGAGGCCGCCGGGGCCTCCGGGGGGCTGGCCTTCCGCGAGGGGTACCTGGCGGTGGCCTCGGGCATGCACGACATCGTGGTGGTCGGAGGGGCGGAGAAGATGACCGACGTGGCCGACGTCATGGCCACGGAGATACAGTCCTCGGCCGCGGACCAGCAGTGGGAGGTGGTCTTCGGGGCCACCCTGGCCTCGCTCTTCGCCATGATAGCCCGGAGGCACATGCACGAGTTCGGCACCACCAGGGAGCAGATCGCCCAGGTGGCGGTGAAGAACCATCGTCACGGGGCCCTCAACCCCATCGCCCAGTATCAGAAGGAGATCGACCTGGCCACGGTCCTGAGGGCGCCGCCGGTGGCCGAGCCCCTGGGGGTCTTCGACTGCGCCCCCCTGTCGGACGGGGCGGCGGCGGTGGTGCTGTGCGCCATGGACCGGGCGCGCAGCTACACCTCCAAGCCCGTGCGCATCGCCGCCTCGGCGCAGGCCTCGGACACCTTGGCATTGCACTCGCGGACGCAGATCACCACCTTCAACGCCACCAAGGTGGCGGCGGAGAAGGCCTTCCGCCAGGCCGACCGCACCCCCGAGCAGGTGCAGCTGGCGGAGGTGCACGACAACTTCACCATCGCCGAGATACTGGCCATCGAGGACCTGGGCCTCTTCCCCAAGGGCCAGGGCGGCAGGGCCACCATGGACGGGGAGACCGCCCTGGGCGGCAAGGTGGCCGTGAACACCTCCGGCGGCCTCAAGGCCCGAGGCTTCCCCTTCGGGGCCACGGGGGTGGCCCAGCTGGTGGAGCTGGTGCAGCAGCTGCGGGGCGAGGCGGGCAAGAGGCAGGTGCCCGACGCCAGCCTGGCGCTGGCGCAGAACGCGGGCGGGACCGGCGCCACCGTGGTCGTCAGCCTCCTGGAGGTGGCCTGATGGCCACGGCGCGCTTCTGGAGGGACAACCCCTCCCGATACAACCTCAAGGCGGTGCGCTGCGGCAACTGCGGCAAGGTCTTCTTCCCGCCCCGGGCGGTATGCAGCGTCTGCCACCGCAAGTCCATCGGCAAGATGGAGTGCATGAGCCTCAAGGGGGAGGGGGAGCTGATCTCCTTCAGCGTGGTGCACGACGCCCCCAGCCAGTTCGAGATCCACAAGCCGTACGTGGTGGCCATCGTGAGGATGGACGAGGGCGTGATGCTCACCTCGCAGCTCATCGACGTGGACCCCAAGGAGGTGCGCATCGGAATGCGGGTGCGCACCACCCTCAGGAAGGTGGGCGAGGATGGGCCGGCGGGCGTGATCTACTACGGGTACAAGTTCGCCCCCGTCCGCGCCTAGCTGAACCGGCACGGGGCCGCGGCCCCACCACCATCATTTTCTATGATGGAATGGAATCCTCAGGCGAAGGTAGAGAGATGAGGGTGGAGCTGAGCGGCAAGGAGCTGGGCATAGATGATCTGGAGGCGGTGGCCCTGGGAGCGGCCGAGGTCTCCCTGGAGGGTGGGGCGGAGGCGCGCATCCAGGACGCCCGGGCCAAGGTGGAGGCGGCGCTGGAGCGCGGCCGCGTGGTGTACGGGCTGAACACCGGGGTGGGGGAGCTGCGCACGGTGGTGATCCCCAAGGAGGACATCACCCAGCTGCAGTGCAACCTGGTCCGCAGCTCGGCCTGCGCCGTAGGAGAGCCCCTGGCCGAGGAGGTGGTCAGGGGCATGATGATGCTGCGCGCCAACGCCTTCGCCACCGGCCGCTCCGGGGTGCGGCCGGAGCTGGTGCGGCTGCTGATAGGGATGCTCAACTCCCGGGTGCATCCCGTGGTCCCGCACCAGGGGTCGGTGGGCTCCAGCGGGGACCTGGCGCCCCTGGCGCACGTGGCCCTGGTGGTGATGGGCGAGGGGGAGGCCTGGTACCAGGGGAGGAGGGTGCCAGGGGGCGAGGCGCTGCGTGCCGCCGGCCTGAGCCCCCTGCGGCTGCAGGCCAAGGAGGGGCTGGCGCTGATCAACGGAACGCAGATGATGACGGCCCTGGCCGGCCTCGGGCTGGCGCGCGCCCTGCGCGC
>JALOTM010000114.1 GCA_025457905.1 Methanomassiliicoccales archaeon | reverse complement strand
CAGAGCTCGCTCGGCTCAGGACCGAAGAATTACTCTTTGGTATAGGACGTGTCCCATTGTGCCCTTTGGCCCCTCTCCTGCCCAGGCATGATACGGCCATGTACCTGGACCGAGAAATAGATTATCGCTGAACGCCCTGGAGGTGCTCCAGCGCTGCCATGGCCGCCGCATGTCCCTGGGCCATGGAATCCCTCACGTCCTTGGGTGCCTCGGCGCACCCCGCGACGAAGACCCCCTCGGTGTTGGTGCGCACACCCTCCCACCCCGGGCTTAATGGCATACCGGCGTGGTCCACCCCCACCCCGAGCATCTCCAGTAGGGCCAGCGTCTCCGGCCACTGCCTCATCCCCACGTTCAGCACCCCCAGGTCCACGGGGATCTCATAGAGCTCCTTGAGAAGGGTGTTCTCTCCGCACACCAGGATACCGGGCCCGCCGGGAACGGGGCGGATCATGGACGGTTGCCCCCGAATGAAGCGCACCCCCTTCTCCCGCGCCCTCCTGTAAAGGTCCTCGTAGCCTTTTCCATGGGCGCGGATGTCGATGTAAAGCACGTAGGTCTCGATGGAGGGGTCGGACTCGCGGACCGCCGACGCCCACTTCATCGCGTTCATGCAGCAGACGGAGCTGCAGTACGGAACGCCCCTGCTCTGCACGCGAGAGCCGACGCACTGCACGAATGCAAGGGCTCGCACATGCTCTCCGTCGCTTGGCCGTCGGAGCACCCCCTTCCCCACCAGGCCCTCGAACCCCTCGGATGTGACCACGTCCTTGATGCGCGGATATCCCAGCTCCGGGATCTGGCCTGCGTCCACCGCCTCCATGCCCGTGGCGACGATGACGGCGTCCGCCCGGATTGAGGCCCGCGCGACGGGTCCACCCTCCCGATGGTCGGACTCCACCTCGGCCTCGAAGCCCTTCCCGGAGCGCCTCGCAGAGAGGACCCTGGACTCGAGCATCACATGGGCACGATGGCTGGACCTGAGCCTCGCCTCCATCGCAGCCACGACCTCGGAGCCGCTGACGAGGACGGGGAAGACCGACCCCGACCTGCGCACCCTCCCGCCAAGCCGGTCCTCTGCCTCCACCAGGGCCACATCCACGCCTTGGCCGAGGAGGGCGTTGGCGGCGGAGAGCCCGGCGACCCCCCCTCCTATGATCAGGACGGCTGCCTTGTCCGGGATTGCACTGGCGGGCGTCATGGACATCGACCCTGAAGCGCGTCACCCTTAGATTAGCATTGTCCCGGCCGCCGCTAGTGGCACCAGTATGGTGGGTGCGGTCCGGAAGGGTTAAAAATGTCAAGCACTCATCTCGCCGCGGAGCTGTCGGTATGCTGGAGATCGAGGACCTGCACGTCGAGGTGGGAGGCAGGAGGATCCTGAAGGGCGTGTCCCTGAGCGTTTTGGCGGGGTACACCAACGTACTGTTCGGGCCCAACGGCTCGGGCAAGTCCACGCTGCTCATGACCATCATGGGATTCAGCGGATACAAGGTGACCCATGGTCGCATCCTGTTCAACGGGGAGGACATCACGCAAATGCCCGTCACAGAGAGGGCCAAGCGCGGGATCGGTATCATGATGCAGAGGCCCCCCAACCTGGTGGGAGTGAGCCTGGAGAACCTGGTCAAGGTGACCAGCAAGGACAAGGCGTTGGCATCAGGTGCCGCCCAGGGGCTGGACATGGCGAGGTTCCTGGAGAGGGACGTCAACGTGGGCTTTTCCGGCGGGGAGATCAAGCGCTCGGAGCTGCTCCAGCTGGAGGCGCAGAACCCCTGCCTCTACCTGCTGGACGAGCCGGAGAGCGGGGTCGACCTGGTGAGCATCGAGCGGGTAGGCAGCAAGGTCAGGGAGCTGCTGCATGGCACCAGCTGCGCGGGGCGCCGTGGAAGGGCAGGGAAGGCCGCCCTGGTCATCACCCACACCGGCCAGATCCTGGACTATATCGAGGCGGACCGCGGCTATGTCATGTGCAACGGCACGGTCATGTGCTCGGGCAACCCCCGAGAGCTGCTGCAGGAGATCAGCAAGATGGGCTACGAGGAGTGCATAAAATGCAAGCTGAAGCTGACCACCGTGAACTGAAGCGCAAGGCCGAGGCGGCCAGGGAGAAGAAGGCCGCCTTCGGGGAGGACATCGACCTGGAGACGTTCCGCTCAGGCTCCAAGGACCTGGAGCGGGTCAAGCGGCTGGCCGAGCTCGACGAGGAGGAGAAGCGGACGCTGCTTCAGGCCGGCGTGCTGCCCACGGAGGAAGGGCGGTCCGGCTCCTTCGTGCTCATGGACGAGAGCGTGGTGCATGCCTCTTCGAAGGCCCAGGGGGTGGAGGTGATGCCCCTCAAGGACGCCCTGAAGGTCCATGAATGGCTAAAGGACTACTATTGGAAAGGAGTGTCGCCCGAGGCCGACAAGTTCACCGCCCGCACCTATCTGGAGGGGGCTGACGGCTACTTCATCCACGCCCTCCCGGGAACCAAGGTGTCCGCGCCGGTCCAGACCTGCCTGATGCTCAAAGGCAAAGGAGTGGCGCAGAGCGTGCACAACATCGTCATCGTGGAGGAGGGCGCGGAGCTGGACGTGATGACCGGCTGCTCCACCTCAAAAGGGGTGGAGAGGGCCCTGCACCTGGGGATCAGCGAGTTCTACATCAAGAAGGGGGCCAAGCTGACCTTCACCATGATCCACAACTGGTCCGAGCAGATCGGGGTCAGGCCCCGCACCGTTATTGTCCAGGAGGAGGGCTCCACCTTCATCAACAACTACGTCGCCCTCAGACCAGTGAAAAGCATCCAGACCTATCCCACCGCGCGGCTGGAAGGGCCGGGATGCTTCGCCAGGTTCAATTCCGTGGCCATCGCGCACCCGGGCAGCGAGCTGGACCTGGGCACCAGGGCGGTGCTCTCGGGCGAGGGCTCTCGCTGCGAGATGATATCCCGCACCATCGCCACCGGCGGGAAGGTGATCGCCAGGGGGCAGATGGTGGGCAAGGCCAGGAACGTGCGCGGGCACCTGGAGTGCCGCGGGCTCATACTTGGCGAGGGAGGGGTGCAGATCGCCATCCCCGAGCTGGAGGCCTACGTGCCCGACCTGGAGATGACGCACGAGGCCGCCGTGGGCAAGATCGCCCAGGACCAGGTGGAGTACCTCATGGCCCGGGGCCTGAGCGAGGAGGAGGCCGTGGGCATCATCGTGCGCGGCTTCCTGGAGGTCGGGATCAGGGGCCTGCCAGAGAACCTCAAGCGGGAGATCGACGCCACCATGGAGAGGACGGACATGCGGGCCATATGAGCCCGATGTCCTGCCTTTGGGCCCCCTTCCGAGCGCGGCAGTCTCTTAGAGAAGTAGCGGCGCTAGGCCAATCCAGCTTCCATTTTCAACAAGGTTTTATCTATAATGATGCCCATCACCTGGACAAGGGTTGGGGATGTACAGAGCTGATTCGTATCAGGAAGACCAAGAGATGTCCATTTTTACGGCCATCCAGCAAGCGGACCATACGCAGAACGAGCAACTGATCCATTTCTTGATCAGCCCGCACGTGCTCGGGATCCTCTCCATCTCAGGGAGGAGAAGCATGACCGTCAACGACATGGCTCGCCAGCTGGGACTACCATTGGCCACCTGCTACAAGCTGGTGGAGCAGATGGTGGAGTTCGGGCTCATGGCCCGGGTGGGGATGACCCGAACCTCCTCTCGTGGGAGGGCCGCCAACTACATCTCCTGCGTGAAGAACATCAACGTGAAGATGGGGGAGATGAACCTGGAAGCGGTCATCTCCTGGAAGAATGGGATGGTCGAGTCGCTGCAGCGCGGCTTCGACGGATTGCATGCCGATGGATGCAAGGTCGTACGGCAGGACCGCGCGAGGTACCCATTGAACCATCTCTGAGACGGAAAAACAAGAAATAGCGTCAGGGCCATAGCCGCCTAGGCCAGGTACCAGCCATGCAGGTGATAAAGAGGTCCGGCGAGAGGGAGGAGTTCGACAGGGCCAAGACCCTCCGGGCCATATTGCGCGCCGACGTCGACGAGGCGGAGGCCGAGGCCATCGTCCGGAGGCTGGAGGCGCAGCTCTACGATGGCATCAGCACCGAGGAGATCTACCGGCGCATTCATCAGATGCTCCAGGGCCGGAAGGCGGCGCGCTACAGCCTGAAGAAGGCGCTGCTTCGCCTGGGCCCCGAGGGTGAGAACTTCGAGACCTATGTGGCCAGGATCTTCAGCGCCCAAGGGTTCGAGGCCTCCAACCGCCTCATGCTGCGAGGACGATGCGTCGAGCACGAGGTGGACGTCCTCATGGACAAGGGCGGGGAGAGGGTCATGGTGGAATGCAAATTCCATAACTCCCTGGGGACCAAGAGCAACATCCAATGCGCCCTCTACGTCTATGCGCGGTTCCTCGCCTCTACGTCTATGCGCGGTTCCTCGACCTCAAGGAGAAGGAAGGTCTCGACCGGCCCCTTCTGGTCACCAACACCCGTTTCACCTCGGACGTGGAGAGGTACGCCCGCTGCGTGGGCATGGAGGTCCTGGGCTGGGGCGTGCCGCAAGGCCAGGGGCTGGAGCAACTGGCCACCGTCCACCGCATCTTCCCCGTCACCATGCTGGAGATGCGGCGAAGCGACCAGGTCACCCTTCTGGCGCACAAGTTCATCACCATCGACGATGTGCTGGCCCGCAAGAGGGATCTGAGCACCCTCCTCAGCAGGGAATCGGCGCAGGACATCGAGCGCCAGGCTCGGGAGGTCCTAGGGCAGTGAGCTCCGGCGGCAGGACCTCCGGCTCTCGGGGAAGCGCTCCTTCCTTCGCCACTCCGGCCTGGGAAGTCGCCGGTAATGTTCTGGGTCCTCCACGGCCGTGAGCTCGTTCCCGTCCGGGTCCAGGAAGGAGGCCATGATGCCTCCCCAGGCCCTCTTCTCCGGCTTGGAGGTGAAGGGCACCTCCTCGTCCACCAGGCGGCGGTGGAACTCGAAGATGCTGTCCACCTCCAGGACGATGCCCGTCCTGGTGCCAGGAGCCGTCCTCTCCCTAGGACCGGGAACGAACAGCCCTATCTTGGCGGCGGGCTCTTCCGTGCCCACCTCGGCCCATGACGAGCCCCTGTCGAGGACCAGCAAGGGCAGGCCCAGCACGTCCACGTAGAAGCCTAGGGCCCGGTCGAGGTCCTTCACAGGGACGGAGGCGATCCACACCCGCTTCACATTGCCCTTCTCCACATAGGCCTCCTCGCCTCCCATGGGGTCTCCCAGCGGCATGTTCCATCCATCCTCCCTTTCGTTAAAGAACCTTGCCCTCGCTCATGGGGGCAGGGAGGCGAAGGATACCGTGCCCGCATCGCCGTCCACGATGACCTCCGTGCCCTCCGGGATGCCCAGGGCGCCCTCCACCGATACCCCGGCGGGTATGCCGTACTCTCGTGCCACTATGGAGGTGTGCGACAGCATGCCCCCGGACTCGGCCACCACCGCCCCGGCCTTGGCGAAGAGCGGCGTCCAGGACACGTCCGAGTAGGGGATGACCAGCACGTCGCCCTTCTCCAGGCGGGATATCTCACCCGGTCCGCGGACCACCCTTGCCCTGCCCCGATGGCGGCCTCGGGACGTTGGAGTGCCGGTGAGCTCACCGGACCTCCGGGCCGTAAGGGGCGGGGCCTTGCCACCGCGGATGACGCTGGGCACCTCCACGTGCCTCAGCTCCTCCATCTCGCGCTGACGGAGCATGGCCCTCAATCGATAGTTGTTGCAGGTGTTCCCAGCGCATCCTCCCGAGACGATCTGCCTGAGCTCGTCCAAGCTCAGGTAGAACACGTCCTCCGGGTTCCCGAGCAGCTTGCGGTCGGCAAGTCTCCTCCCCACCTCCATGAAATAGTTGCGATACAGCCCGTAGCCGTAGGTGTAGGTGCTGCTGACCCGCTCCTTGAGCACCGACATCCTCCTGGCGCGCCTCGCCGAGGAGAGCACCCTCCTCCTCTCCTTGGGGGGGAGTTCGAGCTGCTCGAGCTGGCGCCTCCCGTCCCTCCCGACCTCATCGGGATAATGCACCACGAGCTCGAGCACCAGGCCGGGGTCCTCGCGCCAGGGTTTCGAGGAGAAGTCGTTTCCGCTCTCGCTGAGATGGCCGAACTCCCTCAGGAAGGCCTCTAGCTCCTTCCGGAAGGCCTCCCCCAGCGGATCGCCGGCCAGGGCCGAGAGTCCCCGTTCGTCGACAGCGGATTTGGTGGCCCCGCTCAACCGGTCGTAGGCACGGTGAAGGCCCTTCAGTCCTTCGTTGGGATAATAGCGCCTGACCTCGGCCCCTGCCAAGAAGTCCACCTTCGATGGTTCGACCCCTACCTCCCTCAGCCTGGCCTCCAACCTTCGGCCGAGCAGGCTGGACGCGAGCGGGATCACCACGTTGAAGTAGATGGGGTCCTGGAGCCTTTCGGTAAGCCGGTCCACCCTGTCCATGAGCTCCTCCTCGCTGAGCGCCGTGAGGTCCTCGCGGCCCAGCGCCTCGAAGCCCGACCTAATTGAAGGTATCCTGGACTCGAGCTGGTCAGCGATGAAGAGATGGCGCAGGAGGAACCCGATCATGTACGGCATGACCGCGGCCATCTTGGGCGAGGGGCTGAACTTGAGGCCGCCCTGGCCCTTGGCCCCTGACCCGGTGAGCCGTTCGAGGGAGTCGCTGGGCATCCCCATCCTCTCCCACACCCGACCGATGGCGGTCATGTTGAAGTAGGCGCGATAGTAGAACTGTTTGGCCAGGTCCTCGGATCTTAGCCC
>JALOTM010000113.1 GCA_025457905.1 Methanomassiliicoccales archaeon | reverse complement strand
GCACGGAGGGCGTCGGATCGACCTCGAGAAAATAGCGGCGGTAGCCGGTGACCAGATCCCGGACGGTCTGAGGATCCGCAGCCGGGTGCAACCTCAGGAGGGCCTCGTCCCTGGACCTCTTGTCGTGGACCGCCAGGGTGGCGATCATAACGAACCCCGCGCGACGCACATATTGCTCCTCCCGGGAGGTCCAGGCAGGGACAACATCATACGCTGAGGCGGTGCGGCAGAACAGGTTGGCGCAAACCTGGTCGCACACGTCCCACGAATCGAAATCCTCCACCCACGAATCCATTAGGCTCCGGGTGGTCTCTTTGGGCACGGCCAAAAGTGAGGCGAGGATGCGTGCCTCATGCACGCCCGTGGCCCAGAGGTCCTCGGCCTGCTTCTGATCCTTTCCCAATTCCTTCGCGATGGCCCTTATGACGGGCATAGGCACCCCGAGCATCTTCTCGCCGGAGATGCCGTACCTCCTCATCCCCTCCACGTTCTCAGGCCTGGCATGAGCAATTAGCTTCTCCATCGCTGGCATATGGTTACGACTGCAGATACGGTCCCCTCCACCAATACCAGTTAGCTTCGTAGGATGTTCGCCGATTTAAAGAATGGTTAAATAATCGTTGATGGAATCAAAAAATGGGCGTAGGTTCTCGCCTGGAGAGTTAGTTGATGTGTGATGAAGAGTTGAGAGGAGGTATTCCTCTGATCGGGGACGCTTTCCCTGAGATGGAGGTACAAACGACGCAAGGCATGATGAAGTTGCCCGAGGCTTTCAAGGGGAAGTGGTTCGTGCTATTCAGCCATCCTGCCGACTTCACCCCGGTTTGCACTACTGAGTTCGTGGCCTTCCAGAAGAGGTCGAAGAAGTTCGCTGACCTGAATTGCGACCTCATCGGGCTGTCCATCGACCAGGTCTTCTCGCACATTAAGTGGGTGGAATGGATCAAGGACAACCTGGGGGTAGAGATCACCTTCCCGATCATCGCCGACCACGGCAATGTGGCCAAGAAGATGGGGATGATCCATCCCAACAAGGCCTCGAACACCGTGAGGGCGGTGTTCATAGTGGACGACAAAGCCATCGTGCGCGCCATGATCTACTACCCACAGGAGGTGGGCCGGTCGGTGGACGAGGTGCTTCGGGCCGTGGATGCGCTGCAGATGACCGATCAGAAGAAGGTCGCCGCCCCTGAGAACTGGCCACGGAACGAGCTCATAGGCGACGAGGTGATCGTCCCTCCGCCAAGGGACATCAAGACCGCCATGTCCAAGAAGAAGGGGCCAAGCTGCTATGACTGGTGGTTCTGCCACAAGAAGCTTGGAGGCAGGATCTAAGCGCCTCCCTGGAATCCTTTCCCGGGGGGCGAGAGCCCCCGGTGCGTTCTTTAGAGCCCGGGCATAAGTCCCTGAGGGGTGGCGTTGAAGGGCAGGTACACGATCCTGGTGTCGATCACCTCGAAGGTGTACTCCAGCTCCTGAAGCACACCAGGCTTCTCGGCCTCCAGCGTTATCAGAACGAAGTCCGCCAGCTTTGCCGCCTCCTCCTGGGTGATGGACGCGGGCAGCCTGGGCACCCCCTCGAAATCCCTCCGGGGCGAGTACTTGGGCCATTGCGCGGTCATCATGGTGGCGAGGCGCTTGAACGTGGGCGGGTCGAAGTCAGGCGCGGGGACGAAGACGAAGGTCTCGCCGGCGTTGCCCGTCCCTCCTTTGACCCAGCTGCTGAGCTTGGATAGAGAGCCCCCCTTGGAGTCCATGCGCAGTATGGTGAAGCGCGAGTAAAGCCGCCAGAAAGGAACGTACGTCCTCCCCTCGAGGGGCGCATCGGGCCTGAAGCTGGCTATCTCGTAATCGACCACTTTGGTGCCGCCGTCCCGGACGTGCATGGTCCCACATTGCTGACATAGGAAGAGCAGGTCCCTCTGCTTGCTGATTAGCGGAGTCCCGCAGGACGGGCATCTCACCTGTACGACCTTCAAGGCCCTGACCCCCTCTGCATGGCCCTGATGGCCTCCCCGATGTCCAATGCTCCCATGCTTCCCCTCTTCCGCGAGAACTCGCCTTCCTCGCGCTCCGAGCCCCCGCCCCTCCCAGGACCGCCACCAAGAGCCCCGCGCCGCTGATGATCCCGGCCACGGCCGAGCCCGCGGTTATGGCCAGGCTTTGGAAGAGCGGGTCCCCGGGGGCCCTCCCCGAGAGGACCTGCCCGGTTACCCCGTCAACGGTCAGCACGTACATCCTGTCCCGGTAGGAGTACCGCACCACCCAGACCGGGTAGTAGATCACGCTCAGCTGCCTGGGAATGGTGATTATCCGCTCGAAGGTGACGTGCGGGATGCCAGCCCCTTGGCGAGCGCTCGATCGGGCCTCGGCCTCGGCCTTGGCCCGGGCATCGTCCGCAGAGCTGGTCCTCTCGAAGGTGGGGATCATGGCGAAGTCCTCCAAGGCGCGCTCCCCGGTGAAGTTGCGCAGGCTCCTGATCCCCAGGTCCCCCGGGTCGCAGGCGATCTCCGAGAAGCGGTAGTCCTTGAGTATCATGGCCTCCTTGTGCACCCTCTCCGTCGTCACGCGGCCCTGGCTGTCCTTGCGCTGCCTCTCCTCATAGCCGAAGACCCATCCCGCCGCCTTGGTGACCGCGGACCAGAAGGGAAGGTAGATGGGATAGACCTCGGTCACCTTCCCCACCTTCTTTAGGTCCCTGGCCTTCAAGCCCTTCCTCCACCATTCCTCGGCGATGCGCATCACGTCCCCCTCCAGGACCTTGTTCTTGAAGGACACGGTCTGCACCCCGCGGTCGCCCTCGATGAACAGAGTGGAGTCGCAGTAGCGGCAGCTAAGGACCTGCTCGCCCTCATCCAGCTGCAAGGCGCCCCCGCAGGACGGGCAGCTCAGCCCGACCGACATCTCCTCGGCCATATCACATCCTCCTGGCCACGAAGAGCGAGGCCCCGAACACGCCTGCCAGAGTGATGCCCATGAGCGCGACGGCCGGAATCGGATTGCTCGCAAGCAGGAGCGTCTCCCCCAGGAAGGCGACAAAGCCCGCGGCTGCCACCAGCATGTAGGCGCCGCTGCCCCTCTTGGGGAAGTCGGCGGCGAACACCTCACCAGAGGAGGCGTCTATGACCACCTCGTACCTCTTCCCCTCGTGGACATAATCCACCGTCCAGATGGGGAAAAACACCAGCGCCTGCTCCTTGGGTCTTCCTGGCAGCCTGTCGAGGTAGGCGGCCATCTCGATATCGGGCTGGATCAATGGCACGCCTTGGACGTCATAGGCGGCATCGAACACCTTCAGGTCCCCTGCGGGGACCTTGAGGCTGTGCAGCCCTGGCAAGGTGGTCGAGCCTGCCGGCTCCACCTTGACGAGCTCCCGCCCTTCCAGGTCGCGCTTGAAGAGATAGACTGGGAAGTACTGGCGCCTGACCATGCCCAGCTCCGCCCTCTGATCGAGGTACTTGGCCTTGCTGGGGCCCGCGGCCCAGCGCTTGAAGATGCCCACAGCGTTGGCCTCGTCCACCATGAACGGCACTATGTAGTAGAACCCGGCGCCGGAGCGGTCGATGTAGATCTGCGAGGCGCAGTAGGTGCAGCGGACGAACTTGCTGCCTGCGTCGAACTCCACCCTGGCCCCGCATTTGGGGCAGCCGATGTGGGCCATCCCCGCACTCTCAGGCGGGCTTGCCGCACTCCGGGCAGAACTTGGCCCCGTTGGCCAACTCTGCGCCGCAGGAGGCGCACTTGCGCTTGGCGCCCATGGCCGCCCCGCAGTTGGGGCAGAACTTGGCGCCCTCCTGGACCTTCTCCCCGCACTTGGGGCAGGATACGGTGCTCAGGGCCATCTTGCTGCCGCATTCCAGGCAGAACTTGGCCTGAGGCTGGTTCTGCGCCCCGCACTTGGGGCAGAGAACGACCGCGCCGGCGGCCGCAGTCTGTTGGCCAGGTCCTGGCGTCGACCCGGCCTGGCGCATGCTGTCAATCATCTGATAGCCCATGCCCACCCCGGCGCCGACCCCGACGCCTACGCCCGCCGCCCCGCCGGAGGGGTTGGTGGCGGCCTCGCGCATGGCCTGCCCGGTCTGGTACTGCATGTAGTTGGCGCCCACCACGGTCATGGAGGCGCGCGTGTCCACCGCCTTCTGGACCTCCTCTGGCAGGGATATGTACAGCCCCGAGATCTTGTCGATGGAGACCCCATAGAGCTCGAAGTGGTCCGGGGCCTTGGAGAGCACCACCTGCTCGATGTTGGTCAGGTTGGAGGCGATGTCCGCCACGCCCATGCCCTGGTTCTTCATGTCGCCTAGCGAGTCGTAGACCAGGATGACCATCTGCTCCTTGATGCGCTCCTCTACCTCGGCGGAGGCGGCATAGTTGAACGTTCCTACGAACTGATTGACGAAATTGGCTGGGCTGGAGACCTTGTAGCGGAACTCGCCGAACACGCGCAGGTTTACCATACCGAAGTCCTTGTCCCGGAACTGGTAGGGCTGCTTGGAGCCGTACTTGCCGTCGAACGCCCTCTTCTGGAGGTAGATCACCTCGGCCTGCTGCTCCACGCCCGACAGCGCCTTCACGATCTTGCCCACGATGGGCGCGTTCAGGGAGGTCAGCGCATACCTGTCCGGGCGGTCGATGTAATCCAGGACCTTGCCGTCCCTATAGAAGACCGCCACCTCGTCCTCCCTCACCACGATGTTGTCATTGAACTTGATGTTCCTCTTGAGGCGGTACATTATGTTACCGCGCTTGTCCGCATCCTCCCACTTGAAGGTCTCGGAACCGATTAGGCTCATGCTCACACCTCCGTGCCGGTGATGGCGATCTCGCGCTTGGAGAACTTGTCCCCGAAGGCGTCAAGCGCCGTCCTGATGCTCTTTATCTCGGCGTCCGCGGCGGCGCCCTCGTTGGCGTCCAACGCGGTCCGGAGCCTCTCCACGCCCCAGGTCATGGCGTTGATGTCGTTGATCATCCCTGCGTCATACTCGTACAGCTGGTTGAGCTCGTACTTGTCGATCTGCAGGTCGGCCGCTATCCCGGAGTAACCGGTCTCGGCGTGGAGCACCTCGCCCTCTATCTTCTTCATCCTGTTGATCAGGCGCCCGATGCTGTCCAACCGAGGGGACGTGAAGTCCTGGACCAGGGAGCGGCAGTCCTCCAGCCCCCGCCTTTGGACGCTGAGCAGCTTGGCCATTTGGGCCCGGAGCATCCTGTCCGAGTCCCTAAGGTCCTCTTTCAAGCGATACCCGCGGAAACCAGGCACGAAGGTCTGAATGGTCTTCAGCAGCCCCCGGTCCTCGTCAACCCTCTTCCTTATGTCCGCCATCTAAGGTCCTCCCTACCCTGGCTGCATATCATAACGACTTATCTTAAAAGTATCCCCGGCCAGCTTCAGCCCCCGCCCCCGCAGCTGATGGTTTCGTGTCCAGCATGCGAGCCGAGGAAATGTATTATATAATTTCCAGTGATTCGCAAACAGGATGGGTGTTCCGATGGACCGCAAGAGGATCGCATTGGTGGGTTATGGCAACGTGGGGAAGGCCCTGGTAGATATGCTGGCCGAGGTCGACCCGGAGGGCAAGAGGTTCGTCTTCTCGGCGGTCTGTTCGCGTTCCATCGGTGTCGCCAGCCTCAAGGACCTAGCCCCGGGAAAGGTGGTGAGGAAGCTGAAGGGCAACAAGGGCGACGCCCACGCCTACAGCCCGGAGGAGAGGGTGAGGGAGGTCAAGTCCTACCTCCGAGAGGCCGACTATGACATACTGGTGGAGGCCACATCGGCCGATTATGATACGGCCGAGCCGGCACTGTCCTACATCACCACCGCGCTGGACCGCGGCATCGATGTGGTCACATGCAACAAGGGCCCCATCGCCCTGCATCTAAAGGACCTCCAGGAGGCCGCCTCGCGCTCCAATGCCTCCCTTAAATTCGAGAGCACGGTCATGGACGGGACGCCGGTCTTCTCCCTGTTCAAGAGCCTTCCGCCTGTCAGGCTCAAGAGGATACGAGGGGTCTTCAACTCCACCACTGGCCTGATCATCGACACCATGAGGGATGGTAAGAACTTCGATGCCGGCCTGAAGCGAGCAAAAGCCGTGGGCATGACCGAGACCGACCCAGTGAACGACCTCAGCGGGATGGACGCCGCGGCCAAGCTGGTAATCCTGTGCACAGCGTTGGCAGGGCACGACCTGAAGCTGTCCGAGGTAAGGCGCGAGCAGATCACCGAGGAGTCCCTGAAGCGGCTATTGGCCAAACACAAGTCTGACAAATGCGTCCGAATCCGCCAGGTGGCCACCGCCGATTTCGAGAAGAGGGAGTTCGGCGTCGCCTTGGAGGTGCTCAAGCCCGAGGACATGCTGTTCTCCTGCACTGGCGCCTCCAATGCCGCCATTTTCTCCATGGACCTATTCGCGGAGATGGTCATCGCAGAGCGCGACCCCACTCTGAGGGAGACGGCTTTCGGCATCTACTCAGATATCGTGGATCTGTATTCGAGGGACACCTGCTATTACTGATGCGCTGACCATTGGGTGGCGATGGCCGGGCGTGAGACCGGGCGCTCGCCAACCTCGACTTCCCCGCGCACCCAGGCCGGCCTGACGGATGTGGCTCTCTGCGGACCTC
>JALOTM010000112.1 GCA_025457905.1 Methanomassiliicoccales archaeon | reverse complement strand
GACATCGGGCCCTTAGTGCCCCCGGTGTACGGGGACACGGCCATCATGGACACGCCGGAGCAATGGGTGGGGAAGAGCATACAGGAGATCACCGACTTCCGCTTCAAGCTCGTCAGGGGCAAGTTCCGTGCCGACGTCAAGGAGTTCCAGAAGGCCGGGAAGGTCGTGGACTACACCCGGGAGCTGGCGCTGGCCGTGAACCCACTGGACGTGGAGGTTAGCTTCGAGAAAAAGCCCTCTGGGAAGATAGTCCTAGACGATGAGATACAGCCCTTCGGCCCCTCGGGCCGGGTGGCCAAGCTGGACATCTCCAACCCCAAGTACGACCAGAAGATGGAGAAGGCGCACTACGACACGGACCTCAAGGCGGTGGAGGCCGTTCGCGGCCTCTACAAGGAAGGGGTGCTCATCTCCCGGATCCAGAAGGCCTTCTCCGTGGGCTCCTTCGGGATCGGCAAGAACCGAAGGCTGGTTCCGACCAGGTGGAGCATCACCGCCGTGGACGACATCCTGGGGAGGACCATCCTGGAGAGGACCAAGACCTATCCGCTGATCAACGAGTTCCGCATCTACGACTGGGACCAGCTCGATAACAGGTGGTGCGTGATGCTGATGCCCTGCTCCTGGCGCTACGAGCTCATCGAGGCCTGGTACCCCAACACCGCCTGGAACCCCATGGGACGGCAGATCGAGGTCATCTCCAGCCATGAGTTCTACGAGGGCAGGAAGGAATACGCGGAGATCGGGGGCTGCTACTACGCCGCCAGGCTGGCGGTGAACGAGCTCCTGTCCCAGGAGAGGAGGCAGGCCGGGGCGGTGATCTTCCGGGAGGCGCATCCGGGGTACATCATGCCGGTGGGGGTGTGGAACGTCAGGGAGAACGTGCGCCAGGCACTGCGCCAGACCCCTTCCAGGTACAGCACCTTCGAGGAGGCCATGTCCCACCTGGGGCGCCGCATGGAGATACCCGTCTCCCGCTGGACCAGCGCCTCGGCCATCGTGCGCGACTACCTCAGGCAGAGGAGGATAGACGACTATGCGTGACCTGGACTCCTTCTGCGAAGGCCTTCCCTCAGCCGCGAGCAAGGTCCGCTGGGTGGAGTGCAAGAGCGCCATGTCCCCCAGCCGGCTGCCCGGCCTGGACCTCACCCTCAACCCGTATCAGGGCTGCGCGCACGACTGCACCTACTGCTACGCCCCCTATCTCATGAGGCGAGAGAGGGAACGCTGGAGCGAGGTCTCTGCCAAGGCCGACCTGCCCCGGCTGCTGCGCGCGGAGGCGTCGAAGAGGAGGGGGGTGATCGGGCTCAGCACGGCCACCGACCCCTACCAGCCCATCGAGGCCGGGCTGCGGCTGACGCGCCGATGCCTGGAGGAGCTGGTGCGCGCCCAGGCCAGGGTCTCGGTGCTCACCAAGTCGGACCTGGTGGTGAGGGATGCGGACCTGCTGATGAAGCTGCCGAAGGCCGAGGTGGGGATCACCATCACCACCTCCCGGGACGATCTGGCCCGGATCTTCGAGCCGGGCGCGCCGCCCCCCTCCAGAAGGCTACGGGCGCTGCGGGAGCTGAACGAGGCGGGCTTGGACACCTACGTGTTCATCGGCCCCATAATCCCCTATGTGACCGATGCGGGGATGGATGAGCTCATGGCCGCCATCGTCGGCAGCGGCTGCCGCCGGGCCATGACCGACAGGCTGCGCCTGCGCCCGGGCATGCTGGCCCGTATGACCTCCCGGCCCGGCGCGGAGGCCCTGGGGGACGATTTCGCCCCCCTCTGCTCCTCCGAGCAGTACCTGGCGGCCATGGAGAGGATGGTGAGCGATAGGTGCGCCGCCCACGGCCTCAGGGTGCAGAACGCCTTCTAGACCTTGCCTTTGGGCCGCCATCCCTCCCTGCAGAATGACTGGCATATAGCCAGCAAGCCTCGCTGACAAGAAATCTATATATAGAAGCACTGAAATACCGGGGGCACGGTGTTATTATGGCATATGGTTTGGGAGGCCAGCAGCCCATCATCGTGCTCAAGGAAGGCACTGAGAGGGCCAAGAACCGGGAGGCGCAGTTCAACAACATTGCCGCCGCCCGTGCCGTCGCTGATGCAGTTCGATCGACCCTGGGTCCTAAGGGCATGGACAAGATGCTCGTGGACTCCCTGGGCGACGTGGTCATCACCAACGATGGCGTCACCATCCTGAAGGAGATCGACGTCCAGCACCCCGCGGCCAAGATGGTCGTGGAGGTCGCCAAGACCCAGGACAACGAGTGCGGTGACGGGACCACCACCTCCGTCATCCTGGCGGGAGAGCTGCTGAAGAAGGCCGAGGGCCTGATCGAGCAGAACATCCACCCCACCATCCTGGCCAACGGGTACCGCATGGCATCCGCCAAGGCCATGGAGATCCTGGAGACAGTGGCCGTGGACGTCACCCCCAGCGACGAGGAGATGCTCAAGAAGATCGCCAAGACCGCCATGACCGGCAAGTCCGTCGGCGGCCAGAGGGACTTCCTCGCCGAGATGGCCGTGAAGGCTGTCAAGGCCGTGGCCGAGAAGAAGGGGACCAAGTGGAGCGTGGACGTGGACAACATCAAGGTGGAGAAGAAGACTGGTGGCAGCATTGCCGACAGCGTCATGATCCAGGGCATCGTGGTGGACAAGGAGCGAGTGCACCCCCGCATGCCCAAGTCCGTCAAGAGCGCCAAGATCGCCCTCATCACCGGCTCCCTAGAGATCAAGAAGACCGAGGTGGAGGCCAAGATCCAGATCCGTGACCCGGCCGCCATGCAGCGCTTCCTGGACGAGGAGGAGAGCAACCTGAGGCGGATGGCCGAGAAGATCAAGGAGTCCGGCGCCAACGCCGTCTTCTGCCAGAAGGGCATCGACGATCTGGTCCAGCACTACCTTGCCAAGTTCAACATCTACGGCTGCCGCCGGCTCAAGGAGAGCGACATGGAGAAGCTCGCCAAGGCCACCGGCGCGAAGCTGGTCGGGAACATCATGGAGCTGGAGGCGGGCGACCTGGGCGTCGCCGAGCTGATCGACGAGAGGAAGGTCGGCGAGGAGAACATGACCTATATCACCGGCTGCAAGAACCCCAAGGCCATCAGCCTTATGCTCCGGGGCGGGACCGAGCATGTCATCGAGGAAGTGGACCGCGCCATGCACGACGCACTGCGCGTCATCGGCATCACCCTCGAGGACGGCAAGGCCGTGCCCGGCGGCGGCGCGCCGGAGATCGAGCTCTCCCTCAGGCTGGCAGGATATGCCGCCTCGGTGGGGGGCCGCGAGCAGCTGGCCATCGAGTGCTTCGCCCAGGCCATGGAGGTCATCCCTTGGGCCCTGGCCGAGAACGCGGGCCTGGACGCCATGGACGTGGTGATAAAGCTCAAGAGCGCGCACGAGGGCAAGAAGGCCAACAAGAACGCGGGCCTGGACCTCAACACCGGCGAGCCCATCGACATGCTCAAGGAGAACGTCATCGAGCCCCTGCGGGTCAAGACCCAGGCCGTAAAGTCGGCCTCTGAGGTCGCCAACATGATCCTGAGGATCGACGACGTCATCGCCTCCAGGAAGGCGCCACCGATGCCTCCGGGCGGGCCGGGCGGCGGCATGCCCCCGGGAATGGGCGGAATGCCTGGCATGATGTGATGGCGGCAGAAGGCCGTTGAAACCTCTTCGCGAAATCCCTTATCTCCTCATATTTTCTCGTTCCTGAGTTGATAGCGGTCGGGAAAGGTTTATCGTACCCCCTGGCCTAGGTAGTTGAATAGCAGGAGGGATGTAATCTGAGCAAGTGGGTTTTCAAGAGCGCCCTCGCCCTCTCCACCGTCATTATGCTGGGCCTGGTATTGGCCATGCCCTTGGCCTCCGCCACCTATGTCGCGGAGGCTCCCGAGTGGAACGAGGGGGACGGCTGGGCGATGGGAATGTCAGTCGACCTGGACGCTGAGTTCACGGAGGAGCTTAACGACCTCCAGGATATGATAGAGCTATTACTGAGCGGAGGCAGCGACGCGGAGTTCCAGGAGTACCAGGTGCAGGCATTCGCGGAGGCCTACGCTGTGGCCAAGGTGGCCGAGGTTTCCGAGGACGAGGTCGTTCTCCAGGCCAAGCTGGCCGCCAGGCTAACCGGGGATGCTGACATCGCCCTCTCGGCCGACGTGGAGGCCCCTGGGACCTACGGGCTCTTCGAGGTGCCATCCAAGGTCCGCGAGAACATCACAGTGGAGGCCAGCCTTGACCTGGCCGCGGTGGTGGAGATGGAGGTCGTGCTTCAGAGCTCCGACTCTTCGCTGAAGAGCGTGGAGATCAGCGTCAAGGCGAGCGCCGCCATGGATATCCAGGCCACCAACATGAAGGAGATGGAGTTCAACCTCTCCGCCGGCCAGAAGGTAATCTCCTACAAGGACTATGACATGAGCTTGGACTTCAACTTCTTCATGAGCATGAAAGCCGAGTTCTCGCCCGCCCTGGACCTCTTCAACTTCCCGCTGCAGGTGGGCGACGAGTGGGTTATCGATTCACAGATGACCATCACTGGCGCCTATGGA
>JALOTM010000111.1 GCA_025457905.1 Methanomassiliicoccales archaeon | reverse complement strand
ACCTCCAGGGCTTGGGCGATATCGTAGGCTTTTACCGTGACGACCACCATGTCCGCCGGACCGATGCCCTGCAGGGTCTCGACGGCCCTTGGCACCACGACAGCCTCCACCAGCCCGGTTATGACCAGCCCGCTCTCCTCGATGGCCTGCACATGTGCCTGCCTCCCGATCAATGTGACATCATGCTTGCGCGTTAGCAGGCCACCCACCAAGCTCCCCAGTGAGCCAGCTCCGAAGACAACCACTTTCATGCCCGAGAGCGCCTCCTTCTTTCCTCAGTGGCCAGGATGTGCGCCATCCTTAAAGGCTCTGGCGGCCCGGCTCTAAGGATCAGCCTCTTTACCAGGTGGCAGGCGGTGTCCAACGAGACCCTATGTCCCACCGATACATAGGTGGGCTTTCCCCCACTGCCCACCATTCGCCCCCTCACCTCCCCGTCCACCATTATGTCGCCGCCCCCCTCCATCACATGGCCAATCAGCATGCTCTTGGCTGCGCCGACGGTGGGTATCCCCAGGGACACGCCAATGTGGCAGGCCACACCGAAGCAGCGAGGGTGGAGGCGCCCATGCCCGTCTATGAGGTGCACATGGCCTGACCCACACCTGACGGCCTTCCTTACCATGGGGAGCTCGCGATAGGCAAGGTATCCTGGGACATAGGGGAACCTGACCCTCCCCCATTCCACAACCTCCTCGAGCACCTTGCCTGACCCTGCCTCCATGGTGACCGCGGCGGCCACCGCCTCCTCGCCCAGGTAGGCGATGTCGACGCCAGTAACCTTCTTATGGTCCGTCATACCGTCCTTCTCGACGACCTGGAGCCTTAGTTCCTCCTGCTCCCTCTGGAGATCCCTCAATACCGGTCTGACCTCGAACCCATGGAACCGCACCTCGTCCAATCCCTCCACTCTTCCGTCCACGACGTGCAGTCCCTCGACCCGAAGCGCCTCCGCGTCTGGCGCGCGACCATCTGAATACACCACCCTGTGCCCGTTCAGGCCCTGGCCCTGGACCGTTGCCAAGACCTCTCCGACGGCGCGTGCCGCCCTTGGGTCGCCCAGCGCCTCGGCGATGTCACCGAAGGTGCAGACCATGCCCCGTGGCACCTCCGCCACGGCCGAGAGGACCAATGAGGTCAGGTCGACATCGTCAGAAATGCTCCTGGACCGTGACACCGTCCCCCCTCCTGGTCACCTCAAAGAACGTGGGCATTCCCCTTGCTGGTAGGGAAGCATTCAGGACAGGGACCTCAGAGGCTCCCGCCGAGAAATCCTCCAGGCTCCTCTGTTTCTTCACCAGTACCGCCCTGGGGCGTCCTCTGTGGGCGTGGGCGTGCACAGCCAGGTCCGGCCGGCGGTCGAGAACAAGCTCCTCCATCGCCTTCGACCCCATCTCAGGCCATGAGGAGGGGCGTTCCCCCTCCAGCGTGGAATAGGTCGGCGAGTAATGCGTCAGGAGGATTAGCACGTCCGCCCCGTCCCTGGTGAGAAGCTCGGAGAGGCGGGACAGGCGCTCCCTATAGCGACTCCAGATGTCCGGGACGTTGTTCCTCTGCCACCATGTCGGCCGGTCCAGCACGCCGGTGGAGCCGACTATTCGCACCCTCAGACCGTCCACCTGGAGGTCCTTCGACTCCTCCTCCATGAAGATGATTCGGTACCTTGTGCGGTATTCGGGATGCGCGTCATCGTACTCCTCGTTCCCGAAAACGGCCACTATCTCCGCGTCGCTGAGCTCACGTAGGACGCCCAGGACCTGCCCGTAGGCATCTAGGTCATTCCCGTCGGTCACGTCCCCCGCCAGCAGGATCAGGTCGCATTCGGCAAGCTCGGCCTGGGACCTGCGGACGCATTCCAGGTTCTTGGGACCATGGACGTCACCCATAGCGCAGGCGAGCACGCCAACTAACACGACCTGCACAATAAAATCATTGTCGGTGGCACGCGGCCCCGTCCGTGGCTTCCTAGTGCCCGGCTCTAACCTGGCCATCGCTGAAAGGCAGGAACAACGCCCAGGGAGGGTGCACCTGCCCCATCCTATCTAGCATGGATGGTTCAGTCCCCGCCGCCAAACCTCTCCCAGTGCACCAGCTCGGCCATGGGCTTGCGGCTCCGGGCCTCCGGGGTCTCGTCGGGGTATCCCAAGGCCATGCCCACTGTGACCACGTAAGGCTTGGGCACGCCAAGGTAGGCGGCCAGCTTCTCACCGTCGAACGCTCCGATGAAGCAGGTCCCCAGGCCCTTGTCCACTGCCGTCAGGGCGATGTGCTCCATGGCGATGGCCGCGTCCACACGGGCCCACTTCTGGGCCGGGTCATCAATCACCGCAATGAACGCCCCGGCATCAGCGATGAAGCGTTGGTCCTTGCAGATCGGCACCAGCCCCCTCCGACGCTCCAGGTCCGTGACCACTATCAGTTGCCAAGGCTGCCGGTTGGCCCCCGAGGGCGCCAGCCTGGCCGCCTCCAGGATCTCCAAGAGAAGGTCGTGCGGGACCTCCTTTGCCTTGTACTTCCTGATGCTCCTCCTCTTCTGAATGGCGCTCGAGACTTCCATACCTCCCACTCCTACCTTCCTTATGAGTTGACTATTCATCTCCACCCTTAAAATCACTTTTCCCCCTCAGCAAAGGATTAATCCATCTCTGCGATAACCAGGAACGATGAGAGATCCTCTTAGCCGATATCAATCCATATTGAAGGGCCAGGCAAGCCCAGCCTTCCACCGGACTAGGTCCGTGCCGGCCGCCTTCGAGCCATCGATGTCCCTCAAGGACCTTTGGAGGGCGCACTCCAAGGCCATGAGATCCAAGCCGGTCGACGACCTGGTCGGTCCCAGCCTGCTCGACCTCAAGCTGGCCATTGCTAAAATGACCCTATCCTCCTGCCATCTCTGTGAGAAACGGTGCGGGACCGACCGGACCGCCGGGAGACCGGGGAGATGCGGGGTGCTGGAGGCGCGCATCGCCAGCCACTTCCTCCATCATGGGGAGGAGGCACCCCTGGTGCCCTCCTACACCATCTTCTTCGCCGGGTGCAACCTCGAGTGCGTGTTCTGCCAGAACTGCGACATCTCCACCGACCCCAGGTCGGGGAAGCACATCCCTTCCGATCTCATGGCCCGACGCCTGGAGAACCTGAGCGAGGTCGGCCGGGCCGGCTTCAAGGTGACCTTGGTGAGGGAATGGGCGGAGAAGGCCAGGAACGTGAACTGGGTGGGAGGCGAGCCCACGCCCAACCTGGCCTACGTTCTGGAGGTACTCAGGGAGACGCGGACCAACCTGCCTCAGATCTGGAACTCCAACATGTACATGAGCGAGGAGGCCATGCGCCTCCTCTCGGGGGCAATCGATGTCTACCTCGCGGACCTGAAATACGGGAACGACGAGTGCGCGCGCAGGTATTCGCAGGTGGATGACTATTTCAGGATAGCCACCAGGAACCACGCCCTGGCGGCGAAGGGCGCGGACCTGCTTGTCCGTCACCTAATGTTGCCTGGCCACCTGGAATGCTGCACCTATCCCGTCCTGGATTGGCTCGCGGAGAACGTTCCGGGGGCGGCCGTGAACATCATGGACCAGTACCGGCCCATGAACTTGGCGCACGAGCATCCTGAGCTAATGGCCCGGGTCGGTCCGGCCGAGCATCAGGCGGCGCTGCGGCGCGCCCAGGGGCTGGGGCTGAGCCTGCTCTGAGCCTCACTCCTTCCTCCCTGGCTCTGGTCCCTTCTCCCCCTCGTACCTGACGGTCACCACGCGCTGCGGGAAAGGTATCTCTATGCCTTCCTTCGCGAACCTGCGGTTGAGCTCCTGCCGGAATTCGGAGGCCACCTTGAAGCGGTTGCTCACATCATCCACCCAGATGAATATCTTGAAGTTGAGAGAGCTGTCTCCGAAGTCCGCGAAGCGCACCACGGGAATATGCTCGCCGCCCTTCAGGGTGTTGGGGTGATCCATGGCAGTCTGCCTCATTATGGTCATGACCTTGTCCACGTCGGAGCCGTAAGCCACCCCGATGCTGATGATGACGCGCAGGGTGCGGCTCGGCTCCACCATGTTGACGATCTGCTTGTTGGCGATCTCGTTGTTCGGTACCACCACCAGCTCGTCGGTGTCCGGGTTGTACAGCTTGGTGGCACGCATGCCGATGTGTCTGACCACCAGCTGCTCGCCGCCCTCCAACCTGAGGATGTCCCCCACCTTGAACGGCCGGTCGGCCAGGAGCTGGAGGCCGGCGAAGAAGTTGGCCAGGGTGGACTGGGCCGCGAAACCGATCACAATGCCCAGGAAGCCCACGCCCGCCAGCAGGGCGGTGAGGTCGTACCCGAACATGGAGAGGACGACCATCATTCCTATGAGGGGGATGATGATGAGCCCGATCTTCTCCATGAGCGGGACGACCACGTCGTCCATCTCTGTCTCCGTCTTCTTGGCATATTCCCTGGCGTAGTAGAGGACTATCTCCTTGTAGACCTTGTAGGCCACCCAGACCACCAGGACCACTAGGATGACCTCATAGGCCGTCTCGATGTTGGCCACGATGTCGCGGTCGATGTTCAGGATCTCCAGCGACACCACCGTCCCGTATGAAAGGATGAAGATGAAGACCGGGGCGCGGATGATC
>JALOTM010000002.1 GCA_025457905.1 Methanomassiliicoccales archaeon | reverse complement strand
GCGTCATCAAGGACCTCATCGAGACCGCCGAGGTGGACGTGGAGATGCACACCCACAACGACTTCGGGATGGCCACCGGCAACGCCATCGCCGGCATCCAGGCCGGCTCCCGGTTCATCTCCACCACCATCATGGGCATCGGCGAGAGGACCGGCAATGCCCCGCTGGAGGAGATCGTCATGGCCTCCAAGCACACCCTGGGCATCGACCCGGGCATCGAGACCGCGCGCTTCCGGGAGATCGTGGAGTACGTGGCCAGGGCCTGCGGGCGCACCGTCCCGGACTGGAAGCCGGTGGTGGGCCACAACTGCTTCACGCACGAGGCGGGCATCCACGCCGACGGGGTCATCAAGTGCGCCTCCAACTACGAGGCCTTCGCCCCGGAGACGGTGGGCCTGGAGCGCAGGATCTCCATAGGCAAGCACTCCGGCCGCCACACCGTCAAGAGCATCCTGGCCAAGCACGGGGTGGAGGTGGACGACCAGGCCGCCGGCGAGGTGCTGGAGATGGTGCGGTCGAGCAGCGTGGCGCTCAAGCGCTCCCTCACCGAGAAGGAGCTTATCTACCTCTACGAGGACTACAGGGACCGTAACGGTCGCTTGGAGTGAGTACGATGGGAACCATAGCCGAGAACATCATATCCAACCATGTGGGCAAGGGGGCCAAGGCCAACGACATCGTGGTCTGCCCGGTCGACTTCATGATGAGCCAGGACGGGACCACCCCGCTGACCATCCGGGCCTTCAAGGACATGCAGGGAAAGAAGGTGGCCAGGCCGGACCGCTACGCCATCGTCATCGACCACAACGCCCCCTCGCCCATGGAGTCGGTCTCCAACCTTCACAAGCAGATGCGCGAGTTCGCCAAGGAGCAGGGCTCCATCCTATACGACGTGGGGGAGGGCGTGTGCCACGTGCTGGTGCCGGAGAACGGCTACGCGCTGCCGGGCAGCGTGATCATCGGGGCGGACTCGCACACCACCACCTACGGGGCGCTGAACGCCTTCGCCACCGGCGTGGGCTCCACCGACATGGCCGCCGCCCTCATCTCCGGCAGGACGTGGTTCAAGGTGCCCCAGACCATCAAGCTGGACTACCACGGCAAGCTTCCCAAGGGGACGTTCTCCAAGGACATCGCCCTGCGCATGTGCGGGAGGCTCACCGCCAACGGCGCCACCTACAAGGCGCTGGAGATAACCGGGGAGGCCATCGAGGCGCTCAGCGCCGAGGCCCGCATGACCATATCCAACATGGCGGTGGAGACGGGCGCCAAGGTCGGCCTGATGAACGCCGACAGGAAGGTGCTGGACTATGTGGCCCCGAGGGCCAAGTACCCCTTCCAGGGCGTCTCCGCGGACGCCGACGCCAAATACGAGCAGGTGGTCAGGGAGGACATATCCAAGCTGGGGCCGCAGGTCGCCTGCCCCCCGGACGTGGACAACGTGGTGCCGATAGAGAAGGTGCTGGGCAAGCACATCGACCAGGTGTTCATCGGCACCTGCACCAACGGCCGCATCGAGGACCTGCGGATCGCCGCCTCCATCCTGGACGGCAGGAGGGCGCACAAGGACCTCAGGCTGATCGTGGCCCCCGCCTCGCGCGCGGTGATGCAGGAGGCCATGGAGTGCGGCGTGCTGCAGAAGCTGGTCAAGGCGGGGGCGGCCGTTACCACGCCGTCCTGCGGGCCCTGCGTGGGCACCTGCGGCGGCATACCCTCGGACAACGAGGTGGTGCTCTCCACCGCCAACCGCAACTTCAAGGGCCGCATGGGCAACACCAAGGCCGACGTGTACCTGGCCTCGCCCGCGACCGCGGCCTACTCGGCCATCAAGGGATGCGTATCGGACCCCAGGGAGGTGCTGTGATGAAGGAGCTCTTCGGCCGGGCGCACAAGTTCGGGGACAACATCAACACCGACTACATCATCGCCGGCAAGTACAAGTTCAAGAGCACGGACATGAACGACATGGCCAAGCACCTGATGGAGGACATCCGGCCCGGCTTCTACGACGAGATCGAGGACGGGGACTTCATCGTGGCCGGGCACAACTTCGGCATGGGCTCGTCCCGGGAGCAGGCGCCCCTGGTCATCAAGGCCGCGGGGATCTCGGCGGTCATCGCCCAGGACTTCGCCCGCATCTTCTACCGCAACTGCATCAACGTCGGGCTTCCGGTGATCGAGTGCGACACCTCCAGGATCGACCAGGGCGACGAGCTGAGGGTGGACCTGGAGAGGGGCTTCGTGCACAACGTCACCAAGGACACCAGGATCAAGGCCACGCCCCTGCCGGCGGTGATGGTCAAGATCCTCAACGACGGAGGCCTGGCGGAGCACTTCCAGAAGCACGGCGGCTTCAACCTGGACTGAGGGATGGACATGGACATGGCGGCCATAGAGAGGGCGAAGGAGCATTTCGGCAAGGTGGTCAAGGAGCAGATGGAGCGCGTGGAGCAGATGAAGCGCGCCTCCTCCTGGACGGACCTCTCCAAGAAGGACAGGATCGTCATCGGCATCGTGGGAGGGGACGGCATCGGGCCCTACATCTGCGCCCACGCGCGCACCGTGCTGGAGTTCCTGCTGGGGGAGGAGATCGCCGCCGGCAAGGTGGAGCTGCGCACCATCGAGGGCCTCACCATCGAGAACCGCGTGCGCCTGCTCAAGCCCCTGCCGCCGGAGGTGCTGGTCGAGCTGAAGAGGTGCGACGTCATCCTCAAGGGTCCCACGACCACCCCCAAGAAGGGCGACCCCTGGCCGAACATCGAGTCCGCCAACGTCTCCATGAGGCGGGAGCTGGACCTCTTCGCCAACGTGCGCCCGGTGCGGGTGCCCTCCAAGAGCATCGACTGGATGTTCTTCAGGGAGAACACCGAGGGCGCCTACATCCTGGGCTCCAAGGGCGTGAACGTGACGGACGACCTGGCCTTCGACTTCTGCGTGGCCACCACGCAGGGCTGCGAGCGCATCATCCGGCTGGCGTTCGACTACGCCAAGAAGAACGGCATCGGCAAGGTCACCGTGGTCACCAAGGCCAACGTGGTGAAGGCCACCGACGGCAAGTTCCTGGGGGTGGCGGAGCGCGTGGCCAAGGACTACCCCGGCATCAAATGGGACGACTGGTTCATCGACATCATGACCGCCAAGCTGCTGGACGAGGCCAGGAGGCACGAGTTCAAGGTCATGGTCATGCCCAACCTGTACGGGGACATCATCACCGACGAGGCGGCGCAGATCCAGGGCGGGGTGGGCACGGCGGGCAGCGCCAACATCGGCACCCGCTACGCCATGTTCGAGGCCATCCACGGCTCTGCCCCGCGCATGGTGGAGGAGGGCCGGGCGGCCTACGCCGACCCGTCCAGCATCATCAAGGCCGCGGCCATGCTGCTCAACCACATCGGCCGGACGGAGATGTCCCGCCGGCTGGAGATGGCTTTGGACATATGCTGCCAGTACGAGCGCAGGCTGGTCATCACCGGGCGCCCCAACGGCGCCTCGGGGGAGCAGTTCGCGCAGTACCTCATGGACACGCTCAAGGACCAGGACCTGGAGATGCGCTGGAACGCGTACCAGGGCACGAAGTAGCACCGCCAAGGTTATCCGGCCGATGGGCCATAGGAGAAGCGCATGGAGTGCGACAGATGCGGTTGGACCGGGAGCAAGGAGGAGCTCGTAGTGGAGGAGCGCGAGAGGACCCTCATGGACTCGGTCGCGCTGGTGTTCTTCGCCTACTCGCGCAAGAAGCGCTTCTACTGCCCCAAGTGCCACCAGATGCTCTACTCGGAGTTCTCGGACGGGCCGTTGGCTGGATACTGAGGGTAACAATGATCGGGCCGGCAAGATGGCAGCCTGCGCACGATGATGGAGATGTTCGCTCCCCGAGCGAAATCCTGAAGGAATGCCCCTCCGACGATGGGCCGGCGCCACCAGGAAGCACACGATGGACACCACCCCGTCCGGATCCCCGGGGTCCATGGCATGGTGTAGCAGCATAGGGTATAGGCGTTTCGGACCGGCGTTGACCCAGGCCACGGAGGACTGGGTCAAGCTGCACGCGGTGGTGGAGGCCGATTCCTTCCCGGTCCTGAGCTACGTCCTGACGCCCTCCAACCTTCACGAGAGCCGGATGTTCGGGGAGACCTGGGAGGGCCTCCCTTCGAACCCGGAGGTCCGGCGGAACCTGGCAGGCTCCGCCTACAACGGGGAGGAGTGCCTGGTTATCGCCAGAGGGCATGGAGCAGCAACGATGCACGGCCCCAAGAAGAACGCCAGGTGCCTCCCCCGGCCGGTGACGCTGTATCAGAAGATGTCCTGCTTCGCACATCACTGGCCGGACCGATTCGCCGCGCTCTACGCGAAGCGGACTTATGCTGAGACGGCCTTCAGCATGACCCAGCGGCTCATCGGATATCGCTTGGGATGCCGTTCCGAGAACGGCCGAAAAACGAGGTGCAGGCGAAGCTAGCGATGCATGATCATCTTGCTGGCTAGGAACGGCTTCCTATGTAGCGACTAGTCTAGCAACAGGGGCATCGCCCCCCATCTGGTCTTCATGCGATTTTGTCTGGCAGATATCGTCTTAGGTCTTTTAACGACTCAAAGACCGCCAAGGATACCTTTCTTCTGCTGTGCCAACTCTTCCACTTGACCTCTTAGATCTCCGAGCGAAACGTTAAGCATGACCGCGTCGCCAATCGTTCCCACGTGGGAGGGTTTCACACCTACAATGGGGGATTTGAGCATGCCTCCCTTCGCTCCTAAGAATTCCGAAATCTCCTTCGTAAGTTCGACGCTGAGCACACCAACAGACCAATTGGCATCATCAACCGTACAACCAACCATCGTACCAATGTTTTTACCGTCTGTCGTCATCACTTGCTTCTTGTCTATCGCGCTGAAATTCAGTAGCATTCTTTTCCTCCTTGAGCATTCATAAAGAGTCATATATTTAATATCTCCAAAATTCGAAACGTATTCATCTCTTCTCGGTGGAATCGTTCCATTCATTGCTGCCAGATGGTTTCGCGAATGTGCTCGATTCGATACGGTCCCTAGCTGTCCAGCCTCATGGCCCCATTAATGGCGATCTCCGCGATGTCCATGGCGTACATGGCGGTGCGGGCGATGGAGTCTATGACCGAGGTGCGCACCACGGCGCAGACGTTGGCGGGCAGGCGCTCCGTGACGCTCAGGTCCTGGCACTGCTGCACCAGCTTGTCGCCCAGGTCGATGAGGTTGTTGGCCGCCTTGATGTCCTTGCGGAAGTAGGACTCCATGGCCAGGTCCAGGACCTTGATGGACTGGGCGCCGAGCTTGGAGATCTCCTCGGCGTTGCTGAACTTTCCGTCGGAGGAGGTGAGCATGAGGGCGTTGGTGGCTATCTTCTCCGCATGGTCCCCGATGCGCTCTATGCCCCTGGCCACCAGCACCAGGTTCATGCCCTCGAAGATGTCCACCCCGATCTTCTCGGAGAGCTTGCGGTCCTTGAGGATCATGTTGTACTGCTTGGCGGCCATCCAGTAAAGCCGGTCCACGTCCGCGTCCCGGTCGATCACGTCCTTGGCCAGCGCATCGTCCCCGTCCCTGAGGGCGGCCATGGCGTCCTTGTGCATGCTGATGACGATGAGGTGCATGCGGCGCACGCACTTCTCCTGAGGCAGCTCCACCGGGTCGGAAAGGTCGTGGAGGACGATGGTGTTGCTGGTCTCCTCGATGACCTCCGGCCCGATGACCATGCGTGAGATCTCCTTCACCGCGTGCTTGAGCTCCAGGTCCAGACGGCCTTTGGACCTGACCTCGATGATGTTGTAGCCGGCCAGGTAGGCGCCGATAAGCTTCCGGGTGAGGTGCTCCTTGGTCTCGTCCTCGCCCACCACGATGGACTTGCGCGCCTCCTCCTTCTCCCGCTGCATACGGGGGTCGATGGAGATGGTGCCGTCCGGGAGAGGGCGCACCACCACGGGCGTTCCAGGCGTGATGGAATTGCTCTCTATCCAGTCCTTAGGCAACGAGACAGTCATGGTCGAGGCACCTGTCTTCTGTACACGCCTAATTTCCAATTCCATCACCTGCGCTACTTATCTAGGGTATATCATAAGGTATCGTATTGTCAATATATATAGAATATATAGGTACATATCACAATATATACAAACATATTCTACTTTGCATATGCATATAACTGCACGTAATTCTCGGCCCTTTTGAGGAAATGCACCTTGAGTCCGTGCCTGACTGGAACGAACCGAAAGGATTGTCGCAGTTCTCCGCTTTCCTCCTGCCTTCCTTGCATATCGGCACCATGCGGCCGGGCTCAAGACCTAGGGTAACGAGGTGGTAATCGAATGGAAAAGAAGACGATGATGATCGCGGTCGGCGTCGTGGCGGTGATCCTAATCGCCGCAGTGGCCGGCGTTCTCCTCATGAACGACGGAGGGAGCGGCGCGCCGCAGAAGACGACGATCAAGCAGAAGGGCTCTGACACCATGTTGGAGCTGGCCTCCGCCTGGGCCGAGGAGTTCGGCGACGAGGAGGACAACTACACCGTGGAGGTTTCGGGCGGCGGCAGCGGTACGGGCATCACCGCCCTCATAGCCAAGCAGGTGGACGTGGCGCAGGCCTCCAGGGCCATGAAGTCCTCGGAGGTCGACCAGGCCTTGGCCGCCGGCGTCAACCCGGTGGAGTTCAAGGTGGCCATCGACGGCATAGCCATAATCACGCACCAGTCCAACACTGTGGCGCAGCTCACTACCGAGCAGCTGCGGGGCCTGTTCAACGGGACCATCACCAACTGGAACCAGGTGGGCGGGCCCGACAGGAACGTAGCCCTCTACGGCCGTCAATCGACCTCCGGCACCTATGCCTACTTCCAGGAGCATGTGCTGAAGAACGGCGCCTACGCCCCCGGCATGAACCAGATGACCGGCAACGCGGCCATCGTCCAGGCGGTGCAGCTCAATGACGGAGCCATCGGCTACGTGGGCATCGGCTACGTGACCGGCGCCACCGGCATAGATATCCTCAACGTCCAGAAGGACTCCAGCTCGCCGGCCTATTCCCCGCTCAACGAGAGCGCCGTCCTCCAGAACAAGTACGACCTGGCCAGGTACCTCTACCTGTACACCGATGGCAACCCTCAGGGAGCCATCAAGATGTGGATCGAGTGGGTCCTGACCGAGGACAAGGGACAGGCCGTGGCCGCCGACATCGGCTTCTACGCCCTGCCCTGGTACGACATCGAGGAGGGCATGGCCAAGCTGGGCGAGGTGGACACGCAGGACGTGGCCCAGAAGGGCTCGGACACCATGCTCGAGCTGTGCAGCATCTGGGCCGAGGAGTTCCATGACAGCAGGTCCTGGATCAACGTCGAGATCTCCGGCGGAGGCAGCGGGACCGGAATCACCGCCCTCATAGCCAAGCAGGTGGACGTGGCGCAGGCCTCCAGGGCCATGAAGTCCTCGGAGCTCGCCCAGGCCCAGGCCGCCGGCTTGAACCCGGTGGAGTTCAAGGTGGCCGTGGATGGGATAGCCATAATCACGCACCAGTCCAACACCGTGGGCAACCTGACCATCGCGCAGCTGAGGGGAATCTACAACGGCACCATCACCAACTGGGACCAGGTGGGCGGGCCGGACCGGGCCATCGCGCTGTACGGACGCCAGTCGACCTCCGGCACCTACGCCTACTTCCAGGAGCACGTGCTCTTGAACGGGGCGTACTCCGCCGGCATGAACCAGATGACCGGCAACGCGGCCATCGTGCAGGCGGTCCAGCTCAACGAGGGCGGCATAGGGTACGTAGGTATCGGGTACGTGGAGTCGGCAACAGGCATCGACATCTTGGACATCAGGAAGGACGCGGCCTCGCCGGCCTACTCCCCCTTGGACAAGGAGGCAGTCCTCTCCGGGCAGTACAACATCGCCAGGTACCTGTACCTGTACACCGCCGACGTGCCCGAGGGGGCCGTATGGCAGTGGCTGAACTGGATCCTGGACGCCAACAAGGGGCAGAAGGTTGCCGAGGAGATCGGCTTCTACGCATTGCCCTCCGACGTCCTGGAGCAGCAGCGGGCCAAGCTTTTCTGAGGTGCTGGATGCGAGCGAGGCAAACCCTTTCTCCTTTCAGTATTTTCTTTCCTTACCAAATCCAGATAAGACATTTCCGTAATCTTCGAACAATAATGTACGAACGCAGGCCTGGCCAGGTTGGAGGGGGGTGAGGATATGGCGTACAAGCAGAGGGTGACGGCCCGCCGGCGCAAACTCTACGACCAGAGCGTCTTCGTCATCCTGACCATCGTCTCCACCTTCGCCATCCTGGTGCTGGGCGCGGTGGGGGGCTTCCTGCTCCTCAACGCCTATCCCGCCTTCTCCCAGGTGGACCAGTGGCAGTTCTTCACCGGCACGGTCTGGGACCCCACCAACCCCATCGAGCCCCTGTACGGCATGCTCCCCCTCCTGGTGGCCACGCTGGTGGTGTCGGCCATCTCCGCGCTGATCGCCATCCCCATCGGGCTGGGGGCGACCATCTACCTCTCCGAGATCGCCCATCCCCGCATCCGCAAGATCATGAAGCCGGCGGTGGAGGTCCTGGCGGGCATACCCTCCGTGGTCCTGGGCTTCTTCGCCCTCACCGTCTTCGCCAAGTTCGTCTGGGACCTGTTCTACCCGGCCTGGAGGCCGGACGACTACCTGAACATGTTCAACGGGGCGGTGTTCCTGGCCATCATGATGGTGCCCATCATGGTCTCCTTGTCGGAGGACGCCATGAACAGCGTGCCCCGCAGCCTCAAGGAGGCCTCCCTGGCCCTGGGCATGACCAGATGGGAGACCACCTGGAAGGTCGTCATCCCCGCCGCCCGCCCCGGGATCGTGGCGGCCATCATGCTCTCCATCGGCCGGGCCGTGGGCGAGACCATGGTGGTGGTCATGGCCACCGGCAGCGCCCCGCAGCTCACCTGGAACCCCTTCTCCTCAGGGCAGCCGATCACCTCCACCATCGCCATCGAGATGGGCGAGGTGGCCGCCAACACCCCGCACTACTACGTGCTCTTCGAGCTGGGCCTGGTGCTGTTCGTCATCACCTTCGCACTCAACTACGTGGCCGACTGGGCCATGCGCAAGTACTCGGAGAGATACCAATGAGGCGGCGCACCAAGGAGAGGCTGTTCTTCATGCTCTTCCGGGGCTGCGCCTGGGCCGTGGGCCTGGCGCTGCTGATCATCGTGGGCTACATCGTGGTGCTGGGGATCGGGGTGATCAGCTGGGAGTTCCTCACCGAGTTCCCCCGGCGGGGCTTCACCGAGGGGGGCATCTTCCCGGCCATCGTGGGCACTTTGTACCTGATGGCCCTGGTCATGGTGATAGCCGTGCCCATAGGCGTCCTCACCGCCGTCTACATCTCCGAGTACCAGGGCAAGAGCCGCTTCGCCGGCGCCCTCAGGGTGGCGGTCAACAATCTGGCCGGGGTGCCGTCCATAGTGTACGGCCTGCTGGGGCTGGGGATGCTGGTCTTCTACCTCAACTGGGGCTTCAGCCTCCTGGCCTCGGCCATGACCCTGGCCTTCCTGGTGCTGCCCCTGGTCATCACCGCCTCCCGGGAGGCCATCCAGGCGGTGCCCTCCTCGCTAAGGGAGGCGTCACTGGCCCTGGGCACCACCAAGTGGCAGACCATCCGCCATCACGTCCTGCCGTACTCCACGCCGGGCATCCTCACCGGCATCATCCTCTCCCTGAGCCGCGCCGCCGGGGAGACCGCCCCCATCCTCCTCACCGGGGTGGTGCTCACCAAGACCATCCTCCCCCAGGACGTGTGGGACACCTTCATGGCCATGCCCTTCCAGCTCTACGCCTTGGCCACGCGGACGGTCTTCGAGAAGACCGCCGACTTCCAGTACGGCACCGCGCTGGTGCTGCTCATAATGGTGGTCCTGATGAACCTGGCCGCCATCGTAATCCGCAACAGGTACAGAGAGAAGTACAAGTGGTGACATCATGTCGGAGAACATCAAGGTCACGGGCCTGAACGTCTGGTTCGACAAGAACCAGGCGCTCAAGGACGTCAGCATCACCATCCCCAAGAACGAGATCACCGCCGTCATCGGCCCCTCGGGCTGCGGCAAGAGCACCTTCATCCGCTGCATCAACCGCATGAACGATTTGGTCCCCAAGTGCAAGGTCACCGGCCGGATCGAGGTGGACGGCAAGGACATCTACGACGCGGACGTGGACGTGGTGGAGGTGCGCAAGCGCATAGGGATGGTGTTCCAGAAGCCGAACCCCTTCCCGAAGAGCATCTTCGAGAACATCGCCTACGCGCCGCGCATCCACGGCAAGGACCTGGACCCCAGCCTGCAGGGCACCAAGGTCACCAAGTACACCAAGAAGGAGCTGGCGGAGCTGGTGGAGAGGAGCCTCAGGAGGGCGGCCCTCTGGGACGAGGTCAAGGACCGCATGGAGAAGAGCGCCTACGACCTGTCCGGGGGGCAGCAGCAGAGGCTGTGCATCGCCCGCACCATGGCCGTGGACCCGGAGATCATCCTCTTCGACGAGCCCTGCTCCGCCCTGGACCCCATAGCCACGGCCAAGATAGAGGACCTCCTGGTCGATCTGAAGAAGGATTATACGGTGGTGATAGTCACGCACAACATGCAGCAGGCGGCCCGCGTGGCCGACAGGACGGCCTTCTTCTACCTGGGCGAGCTGATAGAGTTCGGGGAGACGGAGAGGATATTCGAGAAGCCGGAGCAGAAGCTGACGGAGCAATACATAACCGGGAGGATGGGATGATGACGTCGAGGGTGCTGTTCAACCAAGAGATGGAGAAGCTGAACGAGGACGTGGCGCAGATGTCCTCCCTGGCCAGGGAGGCCATCGAGAAGGCCGTGAAGTGCATCGTGTCCAAGGAGCCCCAGCTGAAGGCGGAGGTGGAGCGCCTGGACAAGGCCATATACCACCTGGACCAGCGCATCGAGAAGCGCTGCCTGGACGTGATCGCGCTGCACACCCCGGTGGCCGGGGACCTGAGGACGGTGTCCACCTGCCTCAAGATCATCACCGACCTGAACCGCATCGGGCGCTACGCCAGCGACATCGTGGAGGTGTACGACGTGGTGGCCGCGAGCAACGGCTTCCGCCGGCCGGTCAACATACCGCACATGGCCTCGCTGGTGGTGGGCATGGTAACCGACGCCGCCCGCTCCTTCACGGAGAGGGACGTGGAGGCGGCCAAGAGGCTGTTCGAGCGCGACGACGAGGTGGACTGCCTCTACGACACCAACTTCCGCGCCATCCTCACCTACATGATCGAGGACCCCAGGAAGGTCACCCTGGGCACGCACATCATCCTGGTGGCGAGGTACCTGGAGAGGATAGCGGACCATGCCTGCAACATCGGCGAGCGGGTGGTCTACATGGTCACCGCGGAGCGCCTGGACCCCACGGACCGCAAGCGCATGGCCTGCCCCTCCTGCGCCGAGCCCCCCTCTGGGGCCAGGGCCGAGCGCCCCAGCGAGGGACCGGACTACACCACCCACGACCTGGCCGAGAAGTGATCAGCCCGACCAGGTCAGGAAGCGGTCGCGGGGCAGGACCTTGCCCCGGGCGTACCCTGGCCCGATGGGCCTGATGAGGCCCACCAGGACCATGGCCAAGGCCAGGATGGCCACCGCGAACCCCAGGCCCAGCGAGGTGGCGGTCTCGGAGATGCTGGTGGTCGTGGTCCCCAGGCGCTCGTAGATGGCGCTGAGGAAGATCAGCCAGCCGAAGAGCATGCCCATGCCCCCCAGGGGCGAGGCGATGGCCAGGGCCGAGCCCAGCATCATGAGCACCACGGCCACGGCGAAGGACGAGTCATCATCGTCCATGAAGTCGGTCATGGAGTACTCGGAATGCACGTCCCCGAACATGCTCTCGGTTTCCACCACCACCCAGGGCATGAGGACGCACATCACGCCCAGCAGCCCTCCCACCACGGCCAGGAGATTGACCTTCATGATATCGTGCGGCATTCGCCCGGTCAGCTTATCAACGTTGCCATCTGATTCTCGCGCCGGGACCCGGCCATGCCCTCCGAGCCTTTTCCCGAACGGATAACTGGTCAGAAAAGATGATTACCCCGTTCCCCCCTCAGTTCAGGCAAGCGACCAGCATCGACTGTCCTCAAGGCCGAGATAACCATGAAGCGCGCCATCGTCCTCGCACTCCTGGGCATGTTCGTCATGACCGCCGCCTTCGCGGCCCTCCCGGCGCAGGCCTCCCCCTCCCAAGGGGAGGAGGCCCCCGCGGACGACAGCCCCGGCCACCACCTCATCACCTATCCGGAGATGCTCGAGCTCCGCGCCAAGCTGGGCGTCAGGCAGGAGGGCGTGGACTACAACGTGATCGTGGACGGCTTCGGCACCGGCCTGGCCCCGCCCTCCGAGGAGGGGTGGGAGGGGATGGTGGGCAACGTCCGCGTGCCGGACAACGAGCCGGCGGACGGCCTCGGCCTGCCCGCGTCCTACGACCTCTCCGCCCAGGGCTACTTCCCCAAGGTGGGGAACCAGGGCAGCCAGGGCTCCTGCGGCGCCTGGGCCTCCATCTACTACGCCTACGGCTACCTGGAGGCCAAGGACAACGGCTGGAGCGACGCCAAGGCCGGGACCAACACCTCGCACCTCATGAGCCCCGCCTGGGCCTACAACAGGGTCAACGGGGGCACGGACCGCGGCTCCTGGATGAGCGAGAACTTCCAGGTGGCGGTGGACTGGGGCGTGGCCTCCATGAAGACCATGCCCTACAGCGCCTCCGACCTTCTGAGCTGGGGCAGCCCCGCCGCCTTCCGGGAGGCGCCTCTGCACAAGGCCTCCTCCTATCAGGAGTACTACTACACGGGCGACGCCGCCGTGTCCAATGCCAAGACCTGGCTGACCCAGGACATCCCGGTCACCTTCGCCCTGGACGCCAACTACTACGTCTTCGACAACGGCGCCTACATCGTCACCTCCGCGGAGTACAACTCGGACTCGCTCAACCATGCCCAGACCTTGGTGGGCTATGATGACAGCATCACCGAGGACGGGGAGGTGGGCGCCTTCCGCGTGGTCAACTCCTGGGGCTCGAGCTGGGGCGACTCCGGATATTACTGGCTCACCTATGCGGCCTTCAAGGAGATCTCCAACCGGGCCGGGGTGTGGATGACCACGGTGGTGGACGCCCCCGACTACGTGCCGAGCCTCCTGGCCACCTGGTACTTTAACACCGCCCCCCTGCGCAGCTGCTCGCTGACCGTGGCCAAGGGCGTCTACCCCGCCGAGGACATGAGCGTCTCCCCCTGGTGGGAGGGGGACACCCTCCACCGCCTGCCGGCCTTCATGTGCCTGGACATATCTTCCTTCCGCAGCAGCTTCGACGCCGGCGCCTCCTCCTTCTGGATGGAGGTGAGCGACGGGGGAAGCGCGGTCCTCAGCTCCTTCAAGCTGGAGGCCTACGGGGCCGCCTACGCTTCCGGGGCGGCAGCGCTGGCTTCGGCGCAGAGCTCTCAGGTCCCGGCCACCCTGCCCGGCCACGCCTCCGTCAGGTTCTTCAAGTACGATGTCATCGACCCGGCCACCGCCCTGGACAGGCCCGGGCTCTCCCTGAGCACCTCCGGGCAGGCGTGCTGGGTGGCGGTGAACCACACCTCTTACTCCGGAGGGTCCAGCATGCAGAGCGGTGCCGTGGCCGATTCGGCCACCAGCACCCTCCAGGCCACCTTCTCCGGCGCCTCCAGCGCCTCCTTCCGCTGGAAGGTGAGCTCGGAGTCCGGCAAGGACCTCCTCCGCTTCTACGTCGACGGGTCGCTCCGCAACAGCACCAGCGGCATCGACGGATGGGCGCAGATCAGCACGGCGCTGTCCTCCGGGGGCCACGTCCTGAGATGGGACTACGTGCGGGACGCCGACGACTGCGCCAACTCCGACGCCGCCTGGGTGGACGCGCTGGCCATCGTCCCCGCCGACGACCCCTACGAGGAGAACGACGCCTGGACCTCGGCCAAGGCCCTGGACCCCAGGTCCTCCTACGGCGGCCTGGTGGCCCTGGACGCGGACTGGTTCAAGGTCAGCATGGGCGCCGAGGACGCGCTGGGCGTGAGCATGCAGCTCAACAACACAGAGGGCGACCTGGACCTCTACCTGTACGCCTCGGACGGCACCACCCTCCTGGCCAGCTCGGCCACCGAGGGCGGCACGGAGACGGCCAGCATGGAGGCCTCCTCCGCCGGGTACTACTACATATGCGTGCTCCCCGACCCTGGCCAATCGGCCAGCTACCAGCTGTCCTTCGACTATGAGCCGAGCGAGCTGGACCTGGGCAAGACCTCCTCCCTCTCCATCCTTTCCGGCACCGGCGATCTCGCCGACCTGTCCGGACTGGCAGTGACGGTGGAGGCGGGAGGGGCCTTGGCCGGCACGCTCTCCCTCCGCTCCTCCGTCTCCTGGGACGGCTCCGAGACCGTGCCCTTGGCGGGCACCCCGTCCTGGGGCGACTCGTTCTCGTCCTATTGGCAGGTGGAGGCGGACCTGTCCTCGGGGACCTCCGACCACACCGCCTCCGTGGCCCTCACGGCCCCGGCCGCCCCCGGCACCTACTATCTGATATTCGCCTTCCGCAACGAGTCCTCGGCGGCCCTCGTGGCCTCGGCCACCGCCGCCTCGGTGGGCGCGCCGGTGTGGGGCGACGGAAACGATGTCGCCGGGCTCACCGCCGACCAGGTCGCCGCCTGCCAGGCGGACGGCAGGGCCCTGGCCAGCTGGCTGATGCCCGACGGCATGCACTTCGTCCGGCTGCCCTGCGCGGCCCTGACCGTCAACGTCATCCCCGCGGACTCCGTGGCCCCGCTCACCACCGCCTCGCTGTCCGGCACCGCCGGGCAGGACGGCTGGTACCGCTCCGCGGTCACCGTCGCGCTCAGCGCCACGGACCAAGGGGGCGTGGGAGTGAGGGAGACCTGGTACAGGGTCGACTCCGGCCCCTGGAATCTCTACGCTGCGGCCTTCGCCGTCACCGGTTCGGCCGTGCACGACGTGGACTTCTACTCCGTGGACCTCAACGGCAACACCGAGGCCCAGAAGGACGTGGAGGTGCTCATCGACACCGTCTCCCCCACCACCAGCGTGGCCATCAACGGCACCTTGGGGGCCGGGGGCTGGTACGTTTCCACCATCTCCCTGCAGATCTCCGCCTACGATGCGGTGAGCGGGGTGCAGTTCTCCTACTACCGCGTGAACGGCGGCTCCTGGAGGACCTACGGCACGACCACGGTCATCTACACCGAGGGAGCGCTGACCATCGATTACTACTCCATCGACGCCGCCGGGAACAGCGACAGCGTGAGGAAGGCCTATGCCAACGTGGACCGCAGCGCCCCCATGACCTCCGCCACCCTGGAGGGCGAGGGCCAGGGCGGCTGGTACCGCGGCGACGTGCAGGTAGCCCTGCTGGCGAGCGACGCCTCCAGCGGAGCCGGGGCGGTCCAGTACAGTCTGGACGGTTCGGCGTGGGGCGCGTACTCCTCCCCCATCGGCATATCCGGCGAGGG
>JALOTM010000110.1 GCA_025457905.1 Methanomassiliicoccales archaeon | reverse complement strand
TGCTGCTCGTCAGGCTCTACGAAGGCGCCCACGGGCACGATGAAGAGGAGCAGGCCCAACGACTTGATGTTCATACGGCCTACGCGCGTGAGTATGCCGTGGGCGAACTCGTGCACGAAGATGGCCACGATGAGCCCGACGATGCCATAGATTATCGGAATGACCGGGTTGATGCCAGGTATGCCCAGCATCATCTCCAGGGTGGGGGCGCTGTCGTCGGGGATGCGCGACACGATGGTCGCCTCCCAGAGCAGCAGGGCCATGATGAACGCGCCCACCGCCAGGCAGGTTACCTTGGCGACCAGGGCATAGCCGTTCCAGAACCGCACGGGCCTCGCCATCCGGTCGATGGCGCGCTTCCCGCCCTCGGTCCTCCACATGATGAAGGGGCCGTAGGTGCTCACCCCCTTGCTGGCGAGCCATTTCCTCTTACGGATGCCGTAGATCATCGCAGCGTAGACTGCCAGGATCGCCGCGAGGGTCACCCACCAAGGAACGGAGACGGCCATGTACAGCTCTGGTGCGTCTAATGGGACGTAGCTATTAAATCATTCCCACAGGAGGATCAGTCCGCCTCGCCGTCGTCGCATTGGCCCCTGCTGTTCCAGACATCGTCGGATATGTCCTCATAGACCGCGGAGCACTCGTCCTTGGACTTGGACTTCTCCTCCTCGCGGCGGGCCAGGCGCAGGATCTGGTCCTTCTTGAGAATCCAGTAGTGGATCCGCCACAGCTTGCCCTTCTTGAGGTGGACCTCCTCCTGGGTGGTGGTCAGGAAGCCCTCCTCCTCGAGCATGTAGAACACGTCCCGGTCCTCGGAGGTGAGCTTGTTGTCGATCACCTCGTCGGTGAACCCGAAGAAGGACATGAGGTACTCGGCAAGCCTGTCGATGTCCTCGGAGGACATGCCCTTCTTGCCAAGGGTGTTCTGCAATGCCAGAACCACGTCCTCCATGCTGACGACTGTCACCTTTTCCCCGCACCCGAATCGCCTTCCCTACCATATAGGTATTGCCAGTTTTCCTAAGGGAGGCTCAGGCGCGCTGCCTCGCCGCCATGTGGGAGCGGGCGAACGCCACCAGGTAATGGGCGGAGGCGATGAGGGCCACGGCCACCACGCCGGACAGGAAGACGAAGTCCATCAGCCCGCCGATGCCGATGACGTACACCCCCATGTAGGTGGTGTAGCCGACCAGCTGCAGCACGTCCCCCCCGAAGAGCATCCCCAGCGAGGCCGACACATAGGCCAGGGCCAAGGCCTGGCGCAGGTCCCCCTTGGCCAGCAGGTATGAGAGGGTCGCGCAGGCGGCCACGACCAGTATCCACAAGCCCACGTGGATGTACACCCCTTGAGGGCCCATGTCCGTCGCCAGATAGCCCAGGGCGGCGACGGCGGTTATCGCCAGAAGATATCTCCTCCAGCCAGCGCGAACGTTCACCAGCAGGTAGGCGGAGATGAATATGGGGACGATGGCACCGGTGACGTTCATCTCCAGGGACACGGGGGCGCCGATCAGGCGCAGGTTGAACCAGGAGCAGAAGGCCAGGACGGCCACGATGGCCAGGGCGTTGAAGAGCGGCTCCGTCCAGGGGTCGTCCTCGGAGTTGTCCATGAGGCTCTGCGAGAAGAACATCCGGTAGGCCATGACCATGATGGCCACGATGGCTACGCCAGCGATGACCAGGGCCACGACCAGGGCGGCGTCCAGCATGTGTTCTTATCAGGTCAGGGACGCTATAAAAAGTCTTCTTCCTCCATCGGCTCCTCTTCCTCCTTCTCCGACCTGGGCCAGATGCGCAGGTACAGGATGGCCTGCAGCCCCACCGCCAGGACCAGGGCGATGAAGGGCACGGCCCAGCCGCCGAAACCGGTGCGCCGCACCTCGTAGAAGACCGCCAGGTCCACGAAGAGGCAGGCCAGCACGTACCAGTACTTGGCGTAGGTGCCGAGGAACCATTCCCTCCAGTCGGGTTCGTGCCGGGCCTTGCGAGTAGGAGCGTAGGCGTCCTCCTTCTCGATGAGGCGCTTCTTAGCCATCGGACCTCAGCGGAAGTGGCAGGCCACGAAGTGCTGCCCTCCCTTGTCCTCCAGCGGCGGCTCCTGCATCTCGCAGATGGCCTCGCGGTAGCGGCAGCGGGTATGGAACCTGCAGCCCGTGGGCGGACGGGCCGGGCTGGGCACGTCCCCGGAGAGCACGATGCGGTTGCGCTTCAGGTCGGGGTCGGGCACGGGGATGACGCTCAGCAAGGCCTCGGTATAAGGATGCAGGGGCCGCTTGAACAGCTCCTCCTTCGAGGAGGACTCCACCACCTTGCCCAGGTACATGACGCTCACGCGGTCGCACATATAGCGGATGGTGCTCAGGTCGTGGGAGATGAACAGGTATGTGAGCCCTAGCTCCTCCTGCAGGTCGTTGAGCATGTTGAGGATCTGCGCCTGCACGCTGACGTCCAGGGCGGACGTGGGCTCGTCCAGCACGATGAAGTCCGGGTTCAGGGCCAGCGCCCTGGCTATACCTATCCTCTGCCTCTGCCCTCCCGAGAACTCGTGGGGGTAGCGGTAGAGGTGCTCCGGGTTGAGGCCCACCTTCTCCATCAGCTGGATCACCCTGGTCCGCAGCTCCTCTCCCCGGGCCACGCCGTGCACCATCAGCGGCTCGCCGATGACATCGCGGATGAGCATTCGCGGGTTGAGCGAGGAGAAGGGGTCCTGGAAGACGATCTGCATCTCCTTGCGCATCTTACGGAGCTCCTCCGGGTCCTTGTGGTTGAGGGCATATTTGGATAGGACTTCGTCCATGTCGTCCTTCAGCTGGTCGGGGATGCCGCCATTGGCCTCGTGCTTGGCCGCCTCCGCCTCCAGCTCGAGCCAGCGGTTGCGGGCCTCGGGAGGCATCTTGAAGAAGACGTTGCCCGCCGTCGGGCTGGTGAGCAGTAGGAGGCACCTGCCCGCAGTGGTCTTGCCGCATCCGCTCTCGCCCACCAGGCCCAGGGTCTCGCCCCTCCTGATGGCGATGTCCACGCCGTCCACGGCCTTGACGCTGCCAGCGGAGCGCTTGAGCAGCCCTCCCCGGATGGGGAAGTGCTTCTTCATCCCCCTGGCCTCCACCAATATCTCGGTTTTGTCCATCAGGACGCGCCCCCCTTGGTGTATAGGTGGCAGGCCACCAGATGACCTGGCCTGACCTCGATCATGGGGGGCTTCTGCTTCCTGCATATCTCCATGGTGTAGGGGCAGCGGGGGTTGAAGCGGCATCCATTGGGCGGCTTGACCAGGTTGGGCACGTTGCCCTCGATGATCTCCAGCCTCGTGGCGCCGGAGGTGATCTTGGGGATGGAGTTGAGGAGCCCCTGGGTGTACGGGTGGAGAGGTTCCTTGAAGATTGACTCCACCGCGCCCACCTCGGCCATCACGCCTGCGTACATTATGCCCACGCGGTCGCAGGTCTCCGCCACCACGCCCAGGTTGTGCGTGATCATGAGGATGGAGGTCCCGGTCTCCTCCTGGAGGTCCTTCATGAGCTTGAGTATCTGCGCCTGGATGGTCACGTCCAAGGCGGTGGTCGGCTCGTCGGCAATTAACATTTGGGGCTTGCATGCCAGGGCCATGGCGATCATGACCCTCTGCTGCATGCCTCCCGAGAGCTCGTGCGGGTAGGAGCGCACCACGTTCTTGGGGTCCGGGATGCGGACCAGCCGCAGCATCATCTCCGCCCGGGTGAGGGCTTCCTTCTTCATCAGCCTCTGGTAGCGCTTGAGGAACGGTATCTTGGCGGCCCAGCGCACGGATCGGGCCTCAGGGTTCTTGGCCATGGTGACGTACAGCGAGCGATAGAGGGGCTGCAGCACCGAAGACATGGGATGCAAAGCCTCCATCGGCTTGAAACTGGCCCCGCATTGCGGGCACTTGCTCTCCTCCTGCACCATCAGCGCCCCGCAGTTGTTGCACTTGTACTCGCCCTTGTCCGTCACAGTCCAGGTGGACTTCTTGACGTTGGCCGATCCGCTCTTGCGCGATTCCATCTCCCGGAGCACGGCTTGGGCCAGCTCCTTCTTCTCGTGCAGGATCAGCACCTCGGCTATCTGCTCCCCCGCAGGGAAGACCGGGTTCAGCGCGGACATGGGCTCCTGGAAGATCATGGAGATGTACTTCCCCCGGATCTTGCGCATATATTCCTCGCTGCGCTGCAGCAGGTCGTGCTGCTTGTAAAGCGCGTCTATCTCCTTACGGAGCGCCTTGGCCTCGGCGTCCTTGCCCTGCTGCCCGGACAGGCCGGCCAGCTTGGCCTCCAACGCCAGGGCCTTCTCCCGGGACTCATTGGGCATCATGAATAGGATGCGCCCCTTCTCGATCTTCCCAGGGGGCATGGGTATGAGCCTGAGGATGCAGTTGGCGGTGACGCTCTTGCCGCATCCTGTCTCCCCCACCAGGCCGAAGGTCTCCCCTTTCTTGATGGAGAGGTTGATTCCATCCAGCGCCTTCACGACCCCTTGGTAGGTGTAGAAGTTGGTGTATAGTTCCTTGATCTCTATGAGCGTGTCATTGCCATTGTTCATCGTGTCACCTGCCGACGCTTCCTACGCAACCTCGGGTCCATGATGTCCCTCAGACCGTCGCCGAGGAGGTTGAAGCCCATGACGAAGATGAAGATCA
>JALOTM010000109.1 GCA_025457905.1 Methanomassiliicoccales archaeon | reverse complement strand
CCATCCGCTTATGAACCCGGAGAGTGAAGGGAGGACCGGCCACGGCCATACCGTGCGCCGGAGCGTGGGATTTTGGCCGACGTGCCGGCAGCGAGAGGCGTGAGCGGCGTCAAGTCGAGGCCATCCTTGAATTCTCCTTCGTTAGGCAGTCCCCATCCCCTGCCATTGGCCCCTCCTCGCCCTCCGCCCCTCGCCCCGCTCCAAAACTGCTCAGGAGGTGCCACGGAATGTACTTCATGAGGCTGTTCGAATGCGGCGGCTGCGGGCATTATTGGGAAGTGCCTTATGGCAAGCCGCATCCACGAAGCTGCCCCAAGTGCGGGAGCACAGACGTGCTCCTCGGGCTCTTCGACGGTCAAATGGATTGCTCCATGCTTGACCCCCATCTCTTCTCATGACGAGGTGAGGCAGGGAGCCGTCCTGGCCGCATAGCCTTGGCTATAGCCTGGATATCAGAAAAATGAAATCGGGGAAGGTGTTTTGGATCAGCTGTCCGCAGCCGTCTTGGCCTTTTTCTCCTCCACGGATTTCTGCGTCATCAGCGATACCCCGATGGTCACCAGGAACCCGATCGGTATGGAGATGATGCCGGGGTTGTACAGGCTGAAGAACGCCGCGTCCGCGCCCATGAAGGTCGGGCTGATGAGGATCAGGCCTATGGACAGCACCAGGCCTACCAATATGCCCGCGATGATACCCTGCGAGGTGGTCTTCTTCCAGAAGAGCATGCATAGCAGCGCGGGTATGTTGGCAGATGCGGCTATGGCGAAGGCCAGCCCCACCAGGAAGGCCACGTTCTGGCCCTTCATGGCTATGCCCAGGACGATGGCCACGATGCCCACGGCGACGGCGGTGACCTTGGAGACCCGCAGCGTCTTCTTGTCGTCGCCCCTCCTGCCCATGTACTCGGTGTAGATGTCGTGGGCTATGGCCCCCGAGGCGGCCATGATCAGGCCAGACACCGTCCCCAGAATGGTGGCGAAGGCGATGGAGGAGATGATGGCGAAGAAGACCTCCCCTCCGATGTACTCCGCCAGCAGAGGCGCGGACAGGTTCTGGTTGCTCGGGTCCAGCGTCTGGAAGTAGTTGGCCCCCAGGCCCAGGAAGAGGACGAGGACGTAGAACGCACCAATGGCGATGATGGCCACCACGGTGGACTTACGGGCATCCGACGGCTTGGGCACCGTGTAGTAGCGGATCAGGATATGGGGCAGGGCCGCCGTGCCTAGGATCAGCCCCAGGGCCAGGGAGACGAAGTCCCAGGGGTCCTTGTATTTGATCCCGGGGGACATGAAAGCCTCGCCCGGATAGCTGATCTCGCCGCCTCCGGTGGTGGGCACGGTGACCGAGGGGTTGCTCACGAAGTCCCCGATGAACTCTATCGGTCCCAGGCCCGCCACCATCAGGACGCCTATGGTCAGCCCCAGGGCCGCGAACAGCAGCAGGAAGCCCTTGATGAACTGCACCCAGGTGGTGGAGACCATGCCGGCGGTGGCCACTATCAGCACCACCACCATCCCCACGATGAGCACGCCCACTTCATAGTCCAGTCCGAGCAGGGGCTGCACAATGCTACCGGCGCCCACCATCTGCGGGATGAGGTAGAAGACGCTCACCACGATGGCGGAGATGGAGGCCATGAGCCGGACGCGCCTGTCCTTGAACTTGGCCGCCAGCGCGTCCCCGAAGGTGTACTTGCCGATCTTGCGCAGCGGCTCGGCGATGAGGAAGAGGGCGATTATCCAACCCGCCAGGAACCCGATGGCGTACATGAACCCGTCATACCCGGAGAAGGCGATCAGCCCCGCTATTCCCAGGAAGGAGGCCGCGCTCAGGTAATCTCCGGCGAAGGCTATGCCGTTCACGAACCACTTCACCCCCCCTCCTGCCACGTAGTAGTGGCCGGCGGTGCGCACCCTCCGGGAGGCGTAGACCGAGATGGCCAGCGTTATCAGGGTAATGAGCACGAAGAGAGCGAAGGCCACCGGTTTGAACTCATAGGCCAATCACTCACCCCCCGAGCCCCTTTCCGATCTGCCCGCGTACCAGTTGAAGACCACGGCCATTATGATGGCCATGAAGATGACCACCATCCCGAAGACGATGCCCAGGTTCGTGCCGAGCATCGGCAGGCTGAAGACCGATAGGTCCAGCACGCTGTCCGGGTTCTTGATGAAGGTGCCCAGCACCGTGAACAATAGGTAGGTGACCGAGTAGACGGCAAGGAGCCCGATCCCCACCTTGAACTTGCGGGACCTCGTGATATCGCTGATATCGAACTTCACCGGAGGAAGCTTCATGGCCGCGGCGATATCGTGCGCCAGCTGCACGGCCTTCTTCATCTCCTCCTCGGTGAGCTTGACCACGACCACGTCGCAGGGCGCATCCTTGATGACGCCGCGTGAGACGCTCCCCAGGTACAATCCGGGAAGGCCCTTGATGGTCGAGGACCCCATGACGATGATGTCCACATCCATATCGGCCGCGGCACGGACGATCTCTCCTACCACGGCTCCCTCGCGCCGGACTATCTCCATTGGGATCCCCGCCTTGGAGGCCATGTCGCGCGCGTACGCCACACCGTCGATCCCCGCGGTCCTCATGAGGGCGGAGTCCTCGGCGATGCGCTCCATGCCCGCCGCAGTCACCTGCTCGCTCACGTTCAGGATGATGAGCTGCGCCTTCCGGTCCTTCGCCATCTCTATGGCCCTCACCGTGGCCGCGATGGCCGGATAGGATCCGTCCGTAGGCAGCAGTATCCTATAGCCATTGGTCGCCATGCGTCGTCACCTCCAGGTGGCGAACGGCGATTCCTGCCCCGCGGGTTAGGCCACAAGGGGCGGGCTCTCGGGAAGGTCTCCTTCCCGGTCTGCCCTCGGTCATCTCGACCCGCCGGATGTTGTCGGGGGGAAAAGGGCGGGTCTTCTTGGCCCACAACGAGCGCCCTTGTCTTAAGGGCGTTACGGTGATGTCCCTCCGCATGGGCGACGATACATTCCGTTCGGTTTATAAGACTTTGGTAATGGACATACGATATTTGCCGTAATTTTTGATTCCTTTTGCGAATTTCGTATTCCATTCGGAATAATGACCATTTCTTTAGAGAAAGACGTTTGATGCAATCGACAAACGCCGCAAAGAAAAGATGCCTTGGTGATGGTCAGGAGCAGCTTGGGGACGATAAACGACGGACGCTCACTTCTTGAGGTGCTTTCTCTTGAAGCGCTCCACCGCGTCCTGGACCAGCCCCTCCTCGTCCATGATGATTCGGATGTTGTGCTTGGACAATGTCTGTTGGCCATGGGGCCCCATCCAGCCGGTTAGGACCACGGACACGCCCAGTTTGGCCGCCTGCTCCGCTGCATAGATCCCCGCGCCCATCTCCGCGTCATGGCCTGTGTTCTTGATGGCCTCGAAGGACATGGTCTCGGGGTCGATCACGATGAAATACTCGGCATGACCGAACTCCTCGTCGATCAGATAGTCGAGGCCTGGCCCGGTGGATGTCACCAGGATCTTCATCCCTGTCCCCCCTTCCCCTCCATGGCGGCGATGAGGCGGTCCACGATACCGTTGAACGCCTTGGCCGCCGGGGAATCGCCATTCGCAAGCACCACTGGCATGCCCTCGTCCCCGGAGATGACGACCTTGGGGTCGAGGGGCACGCTTCCCAAGAACGGGACATCAAGCTCCTTGGCGGCCTGCTCGCCGCCCCCTTTCTTGAACAGGTCCACCTCCTTGCCGCAGTGCGGGCAAACCATGCCGCTCATGTTCTCCACGATCCCCAGCACAGGCATCTTGAGCTGGCGGGCGAATCCCACGGACTTGCGGGAATTGAGAAGCGCCACCTCCTGGGGCGTGGTAATGACCAGCATCCCATCGGCATTGGGTATGAGCTGGGCCACCGTCAAGGGCTCGTCGCCGGTCCCAGGGGGCAGGTCGACCACGAGGTAGTCCAGGTCCCCCCAGCGCACATCGGAGATGAACTGCCTGAGGGCGCCGATCTTCATGGGCCCCCTCCATATGATGGGGTTATCAGAGTCCCGGACCAGGAAGGCCATGGACATGACCTTGAGGTGCGGCGGGACGATGATGGGCACGATCCCCTCCTCGTCCGCATATAGCACCGCGTCCTCGATGTGGAACATCTTGGGGATGTTGGGGCCGTGGATGTCCGCGTCCATGAGCCCGACCTCGTATCCGCGCATGGCCAGGGCCAGAGCTATGTTGGCCGACACCGTGCTCTTGCCCACGCCCCCCTTCCCGCTGGTGACGATTATGGTGTGTCGGATGCGCGAGAGGCTCCTCATCAACTTCATGTCCTCCTTCTTCACCGTCTTTACCTCGATATTGTCGCCTTCCATTGGTGTCGCCTCTGCCAGGATGACGTCCTGATACCCTAGCCCAGCTATTAGAGCTTGCCCTAGCCCACCAAAGCCGGCGAAGAAAACCGGAAGGGAATGGAGGGTCATCGCAGGTTAGAAAAGGGAGCGGCTCTCATAGGGCAGGGAGGCAGGTTGAATGGTCGGAAGAACCGACGGGGCCCCGAGGGCCGCTATGGGAGGCTCGAGGGGAGCGCAGCAGGGAGACGAGGAGGAAGTCTATTCTAACTCATTCTCCAAAGAAGTGCTGCCCGGGTTGATCAAGCCCTTGGTCTGGTCCGTGAACGTCCCTCTC
>JALOTM010000108.1 GCA_025457905.1 Methanomassiliicoccales archaeon | reverse complement strand
CCGGTACCCAGGAACTCGGCGATGCGTAGCTTGACCAGCTTGCCGATGCTGGAGACCATGAGGGGTGCCACCCCCACCAGCCGACCTTCCTCCCTGGCCACGACCAGGCGCAGCCTCCTCCCCTCGCCATAGGACCTCCACCAGCCATGCAGCCATTCGAAGGTGAGGAAGACGTCGTCCTCGTCGCAGCTCCGCTGCAACACCGTCCATTCCTCCCTCATGCCTTCCCACTTGGAGAGGGAGGTCACCTCGTCGAAGGTCAGCGCCATCGCCCGGGTATCAACGCATCGAATTATAGCCTTTCGCCAGTGGCCAGCAATCGAGCCGATACCCCCAAACCAAAAGAAATATGAACGCCTATCTAATTACAAAGGACGGTGGCCGTTTGAAGCTATTGCGCACTGGAAAGGTCAAGGAGGTATACGAGGTCGACGAGTCGAGCCTGGAGTTCGTCTTCACGGACCAGATATCCGTCTTCGACAAGATAATCCCCTCTGAGATCCCGTACAAGGGGGAGACCCTGTGCCGCAGCGCGGCCTTTTGGTTCCAGGTGCTAAGGAAGGCGGGCATCCGCACCCACTTCAAGGAGCTGGTGCCGCCCAACCGCATGAGGGTGCACAAGGTGGATGTGATATCGGACTACAGCAAGCTGAACTGCTCGCGCGCCAACTACCTCATCCCCCTGGAGTTCATCTCGCGCCACTACGTCGCTGGCTCTCTCTTCGACCGCATCAAGGCCAAGGAGGTCAGCCCCGAGGAGCTCGGTTTCCCCCGCCATCATTCGGTGAAGTACGGTGAGAAGCTGCCCAAAACGTTCCACGAGGTCACCACCAAGCTGGAGGAGGTGGACCGCCCCCTCTCCGTGGAGGAGGCCATCCGCATCTCGGGCATGACCATGGAGGAGCATGCCCGGGCCGTCGACCTCATCGAGAAGATCGACGGCCTCATCGCCAAGGAGGTCGAGGAGCGCATGCTCATCCACGTCGATGGCAAGAAGGAGATGGCCTTCGACGACAAGCGGCGGCTCATGGTCATTGACACCTTCGGCACCGCGGACGAGGACCGCTGGTGGGACGAGGACGAGTACGCCAAGGGCAACTGCCTGGAGCTGAGCAAGGAGGTGGTGCGGCAGTACTACCGCGGCATCGGCTACCACGAGCAGCTGTATGATGCGCGCAAGGCCGGCAGGCCGGAACCCCCCATCCCCGCCCTTCCTGAGGAGAAGGTCGAGGAAGTCAGCGACCTCTACATCGAGATGTTCGAGCGCATAACCGGCGAGAGCTTCCGTTGATTCCACCAGCTGACAGCGTGCGGCCTACTGTTATATAGAATCGAAATGTTGGGTGCCCTGATAACTTGCTTGGCCGCAAGTCCCTGGTCGTGCTGGTAGCCCGAGTCCTCGCCTCGGTCCTGGCCCTTGTGGGGCTTATGTTCACCAGCCGGTATCTCGGTCCCGAGGTGAACGGCCAGATATCCTGGGCCTTGGCGCTCATCACCACCTTCAACGCCATGTCCGACTTCGGGTTCATGGCCGCGCACATCAAGCGCGTATCCGAGGGCAAGGACATCGACGACTGCGTCAGCACCTTCACCACCATCAAGCTGGCTCTCACGGGCGGCATGGTGGTCTTCACATTGGGCTACATCCTAATATGGACGGCCATCGAGCCAGGTCGGCTCACCTCCACCGATGTCTACATCCTCATGCTGTTCGTCCTGTACAGCGTGTTCTATAACATCTCCTCCATCTTCTGGACCACCTACGAGGGGCGCATGGAGGCGGTCAAGTCCCAGCTGCTCACCTTGGCCGAGCCGCTCTCCCGCACCCCGCTGATGATACTCGTGGCCGTGGGCGGCCTGGGGGCTGTGCCCTTGGCCTATACCTATGTCGTGGGTGGAATCGTCATCGCCGTCGTGGGCATCGCCCTCATCAGCAGGGAGAACATCCATTGGAAGAAGCCCACCCTCTTCCGCGATTACCTGAAGTATGCCCTGCCCATCTCTTTCATAACCGTCTTCGGGACCGTCTCCTGGAACCTGGACAAGCTGGTCATCGAGGCGTTCGAGAGCACCACCGACGTGGCCTTCTTCTCGCAGCCGCAGACGCTCCTGGGGGTGGTGGGGTTCATAGGCATTGCCGTGACCACCATGACCTTCCCGGCGTTCTCCCAGATGCACCATCGGGGGGACATCGAGGGCATCCGCAGGGTCACCCGCGACTCCGAGCGATACATATCCATGCTGGCCATGCCTGTCACTGTGGTCATCGCCCTCTTCCCCATGGAGACCGTGGTCACCTTCCTCGGAGAGCTCTACGCCCCTGCGGCCGAGCCCATGCGCATACTGGCCATAGCCACCTACATATCCCTCCTCAGCCAGGCCTACACGCCCCAGATGGGAGGGACGAACCGGCCGGACATCTCCGCCAAGCTGGTGGGGCTGGCATTGCTCTGCAACATCGTCCTGCTGCTGGTCTTCGTGCCCACCACCTTCATGGGCGTCCAGATGCTGGGCATGGGGGTGAACGGCGCGGCCTGGGTGAACGTCATCGTCTCATTGGTATTCATGCTCCTGGTGAGGGTCATCGTATGGCGGCTGACCCAGACCAGGTCCAACCCCCGCATTCTCCTGCATGTGGCGGCCGGCGTCCTCTCCGGCCTGGTGCTCTACCTGGTCTTCCAGTTCTACCCCATCCAGCAATGGTATGACCTTCTGTTCTACGGCCTGCTCGAGATCCCGGTCTTCGCCGGCCTCATGTGGCTCTTCCGCGAGCTCACCCGGTTCGACGTCCAGTACTTCCTGGAGGTCATGAACCTCAAGGACATGGCCAGCTACATCTCGGACGAGATGAAGAACAAGAGGAGATGAGGCGGTCCCCCACGTCCGGGCTGGACCCCGGCCCCATCCGGCAAGAGGGAGGTCTACTCCACCACGACCTCGATCACCTTGTTGCCCTCAGGGCAGACCACCTCGCCGTGGACCTCCTTGATCTTGTACTTGTTGCCCCTTTCCACGGCCACCGGGTGGCATAGCCTGAAGCTGGCGCAACCGAGGTTCTTGCACCTGACCTCGTCGTAGGTGATGGTGCTCCCCTCCAGGGCGTACTTCTGGGCCACCCCCACGGTGGCCGGGATCTTCTCCACCTCCACGACGCGCACCCCGTCCTCGTGCATCTTGCATTCGTGACGCACGTCGCGCACGGCCTTGACCCGGTAGATGCCCCCCGGATCCAAGTTGAAGCATACCGCCTTCAGCTTGCACTCCCGGCATTCAGGCACGAAGCCTTTGTAGACGAATATGACCCCCTCCTTCGCCTGCTTCTCTCCTATCAACGTGATGTTGACCATCGCAAACCTCCATTCAGATGACCTTGGTGATCTCAGCCACCTTCTCCGCCGCCTCGTAAGTGAGGCCGAGCGTTCCTAGTATCGTGAACCTATCCTTGCGGATCTTGTGGGCGGTGACCAGCGCCTCCAATATCTGCTCCCTGGACATCCCCAGTTCCTTTGCCGAGGTGGGCGCCCCGATCTTGGCAAGGGCGGTGCGGATGCGCTGCCAGTCCCCGCCATGCAGGTACATCATCATGATGCAGCCCACCCCGCACTGCTCGCCATGCAGCGCCTTGCCGGGGGCGATGATGTCCAATGAGTGTGAGAACATATGCTCCGCTCCGCTGGTGGGGCGGGAGGACCCGGCCACGGACATGGAGATCCCCGATATGATGATGGGCCTGATCGCGATCCACACGCTCTCCTCCAGGTTGGGCCTGATCAGGTCGGCGTTCTCGATCATGGTCTGGGCCGTGTAGTTGGCCAGGGCCCATGCGGACCTGGAGAACTCCTCGTTGCGCAGCCTGCGCGCGAACTCCCAGTCCATGAGGGCGGTGGCGTTGGAGATGACGTCCGCGCATCCTGCGGCCAGGAGCCGATAGGGCGCCTTGACGATCACCGAGGTGTCGGCTATGACCCCCAGAGGCACCTTGGCGTCCATGGAGACGGGGATGCTCTTGTTGCGGATCGAGGCTCGCCCTGAGGCGATGCCATCATGCGATGCGGATGTGGGAATGGAGAGGAACTCGACGCCCAGGTCCTTGGCGGCCATCTTGGCCAGGTCGATCTTGCTCCCCCCTCCGATTCCAAGCAGGAAGCTCGCCTTGACCTCCTTGGCGACTGACTCCACCTTGGCGAGGTTGTCGTCCGTGGCCTCGCTGGTGTCTATGGAGTGCACATGGTAGCCCTTCCTCTTGAGCCCTTCATGGACGGGCTCGCCCGCGGCGCGCATGGTCTTATCGCCGGAGATGATCAGCGCCGTCCCGGAGAGATTAAAATCCTTGCACACCTGAGGAACCTGCTCTATCACACCATGTCCCACGAGCACATTTCTGGGAAAAAGCATGGAGCGGGCTTTGGTGAAGTCACCTTCATCCATCCAAGCACCCTGAGTTGGCTTCTCGTATGCTCCTTCGCGCTCTTCTAGTTATCGGTGGTCGGAGAGCCTGGCATTCGTGCTGGAATGGGATACGGCGGATGATGCAGATGTGTCATGGCGAAACACGGCGGCGGGAGAAGCTCGCGGAGATCGATAGCGCAGAGAAGGGGCCCGGGCGGGCATCGCAAGGTGGAACGTGTTTGCATGATGTCAGGAGGAGAATTGGGATGGACCCACCCGAGCCCCTCG